>NZ_JBFUHM010000026.1:0-64243 GCF_056402395.1 Peribacillus sp. P4_B1 | reverse complement strand
GCTTGATTCTCTTTAATAGCCTTTACCTTAAAGTCTGGATGATAAGCAATCGAACGATCTGAAACCTGTTTCACATGTGGATTATTCTCTAATTCCTTTATTTGAAATTCATTAAAATAAATCTTACTCATTTTGATTTCCTCCGCCCTATATCTGAAATGATTATAAACGGGGTTCTAGAAAAAGGGCATAGAAAACCCCGAATAAGGGACTTTTTTTACTGTGTCCATTATTCGGGGTATAGTTCACTCATGACCGGGCTCTTTTTTTAAGTGAAGGATATGGATTTTTTTTACATGTATATTCTTGATTCACTAACTTGGACATATATTAGGATTATCAAAAGGGCGGCAGGTGATTTTATTAATTTTCAAAAAGCGGTGGCTGTAAGTGTTGGAAGCTTTATGATGGGTATTGGAATCAATGGTTTTTTAGTTCCTCATCATTTAATAGATGGCGGAGTTATTGGAATTGCACTCATCCTTCATTATTTCTTTGGTTTTCAAACGGGGCTATCGATGCTGATCCTTAGCATTCCCCTATTTTTATATGCCTGGCATTATGAACGGCCCTTTTTCTACAGCAGCATTCACGGATTATTATTGACATCCCTTTTTATGGATTGGCTCAATCCATTGAAAAAGGTCTTTTCCATTTCGATACTAGCTAGCTCTTTGATTGGCGGTGCCATCATCGGGGTGGCCATAGGGCTCATGCTTCGATATGAGACTAGCAGCGGAGGAACGGATATGTTAGCCAAAATCATTTCCAAATCTACCTCTATAGACATTGCTTTGGCCATTATCCTCATAGATACATTAATCATTTCCGCCGCCGCCTTCACCTTAGGTATAGAAATTTTCCTTTTTTCATGTGTGACGATCTTCACCATTGGGCTAATCACTTCTCTTATGGAAGTGAGGAAATCAATACAGTAATCAGTTTCTTAAAATATGGGCTACGTCATCTATTGCCTTTTGCAGTTTTTCGCTATTTTTGTTATACATCTCTTTAGCTTCGTTTGATTCAGTTCCAAGGGCAAATAATTCTAAGTCTGCTTGGCATTTTTTCAAGGTTGCGAGCATTAAAGGTTTTTCCTGAGGAGATGGCACTTTAATTTTATCATCAAAAAGGTCCACGTTTAATTCTCCATTAGAGTTTGCTTGTCCAAGAAAGACATTCTCGATGGTTACGCCTAACTTATCCAGTTCAGTTTTCAGCCAATTTCGGTTTAGACCAATCGTGGATAAGGGTTCGTCTAGAATTTGACCATCCATTATAACAGTCTGAGCCTCCTTGACTGCAGCAACTGTCATTTTTAAATCTTTTGCTGTTAGAGGTTGGTCTTCTTTCTTTAACAGTACGGAAAAATCACCGTTAGCCTCTAATAAGGCAAACTCGACTGTTGATATATCAAAGACATCCTTACTTCGGAGTAACCACAATAATTCATCGGTTGTATACTTTTCCTTTTTTAAATTGTCCTCCATGACTTTTCCATCTTTAATAAAAATTGTTGCTTTCCCTTCGACTAAATCACGAACAATTTTGCTTTTCATGGAAAGTAATCCTGCAATGAAAGGAGCAAATGCAAAAACGAGAATGGAAAGAACACCGTGAACAATATTTCCTTCAACCTTTGTGGCTAACTCTGCGCCAACGTTCCCGATGGTTATGCCAGTGACGTACTCAAAAAAGGAAAGCTGAGATATTTGTTTTTTACCTAACCATTTTGTGATTAAAAAAAGAACAATTAAGAAAAATAGTGACCGTAAAACGATTTCTAACCATTCAGGCATTACTTAGCACCCCCTGCAATTCATAGGTATTTAAAACCCCTTATATTGTGGTTCTTCCCGTTCTAACTCACCCACTCGCTTTTGTACATCCTTCAGTATTTCATTCACCACCAGCATCGTTTCATGCAAGGTGCGTTTAGATTCATCATCTTGAGTCCGGAGTGCTAGGCTGGATAAGCCTGCCTCAACTCCTTTTAGGCTAGAGACACATTGTTTTACATCAGAAGCTATCGTCATGGAGCATCCTCCTTATCCTTTAGGTCTAAAAATAATGGCCCCGATCATACCAAAAATGATGGCAGCTGATATCCCGGCACTGGTTACTTCGAACATGCCAGATACAACACCGATCAAGCCATGCTTTTCCGCTTCGGCTAACGCTCCGTGTACAAGGGAATTTCCAAAACTGGTAATGGGCACCGTCGCTCCTGCACCCGCAAAATCAATGAAAGGTTCATATAATCCAAAACCATCCAAAAGCGCTCCCGTAACAACAAAAGTACATAAAGTATGGGCAGGCGTTAGTTTAAATACATCAAACATTATCTGCCCGATTACACAAATGGAGCCCCCGACTACAAAAGCCCAAAAGTAAATCATAATTGTGGTTCACCGCCATATTCAATTGATACGGCATGGGCAATGCATGGAATCGTCTCACTTTGTTGAAAGGAAAGGGGAGATAACAAGGCACCGGTAGCCACGACGAGCATTCGTTTTATTTCACCCTTTTTCATGCGATTTAATAAATGACCATACACAACGGTTGCGGAACATCCAGGTCCGCTCGCTCCAGATAGGACCGGTTGATCATTCTTGTATATCATTAAACCGCAATCTTTATATTGATTTTCCTCAATGGGAGTTCCATGTTTTTTAAATAATTCCAATGAAACTTCATGTCCAATTTTTCCTAAATCCCCGGTCACTATTAAATCATAATAAGATGGGGAGAGGTTCCGTTCTCTTAAATGGGCTTCAATCGTATCCACAGCGGCCGGGGCCATGGCACCTCCCATATTGAAAGGATCAGTCAATCCCATGTCGATGACACGGCCTATCGTAGCTGAAGTGACTCTTGGGCCTTCCCCGGCACTGCTTAATAAAGCCACACCTGCCCCCGTAACGGTCCATTGGGCTGTTGGAGGTTTTTGCCCACCGTATTCAGTTGGGAAGCGAAATTGCTTTTCAACTGCTGTGTTATGACTTGATGCGCCTGTCAATAAGTAATCTGCCCCTTTGGTATTGACAAGGTATGCTCCGAGAGCCAGTCCTTCCATAGAGGTTGAGCAAGCTCCAAATAAGCCGAGATAAGGTGTTCCCAATGTTCGACAGGCAAAACTCGTAGGGGTTATTTGATTGATAAGGTCGCCTCCGAGGAAAAATTGGATTTGTTCCTTTTGAAGACCCGCCTTTTCGATTGCTTTTGTACTCGCTTCTTCTATGAGGACTTTGTGAGCCTTTTCATAGGAATCTTGATTTAGCCATAAATCGGAATGAAGTAGATCGAAATCATCAGCAAGCAAACCGTTTGCTTCAAATGGACCACCAACGGTTCCGGTTGAGATGATGACAGGCTTTTGATCAAACACCCATGTGCGATGTCCCGTAAGCATTATAAACCACCCCATTGTATGAGTATTGTTTTTATCATTGCTACGATAAAAGCGGAAAATACACCGAATAAGATAACGGATCCAGCTAATTTGAACATATTGCCGCCGACTCCTAAAACGAAACCTTCCGTCCGGTGTTCAATCGCTGCCGATATAACGGCATTCCCGAATCCCGTAAGCGGCACAGCAGAACCAGCACCGCCAAATTGGGCGATTCTGTCATACACCCCAAATCCGGTGAGAAGCATGGCGACGAAAATTAATGTGCCTGCAGTTGGGTTTCCAGCTGTCTGGTCCGTGAAGTCAAAGTAATGGATATAAAAGTTCGAAATGACCTGTCCGATCAGGCAAATTATACCGCCAGTCATAAATGCTTTTACGCAATTCAGCAGGATTGGCCTTTTGGTTTCCAGTTGGTTTTGAAGTTGCTGATATTCCTGTTGGACAGGTGTCAGTTTTTTCTTTTTATTATTTGACATCTTCGTATCACTTCTTTCAATTGTTACGTTTTTTCATTCAATAAGGCTTTTATCCTTTTGAAATCCCTATTTAAGGAGTCCATTTTAGTATGGTCTTTCTCAAGTTCCTGCTCCAGCTGCTCCAGTTCTATAAACATTTTTTGGTCTGTCGAGACCAGGACTTTATAATCAGGAAACATGTCTTCCAGTTCTGTTTGCGATTTTTTTTCAATCTTTTTTAAGCGTAGTCGATCGAAGTTTTCCACTTTAATGGCCACTAGCAGTTCCTTATTGGAATTCACGGCTTTTACATCCGCGACTTCGTCCTGATTCATTAGCTTATTTTTAGCTTGATTGGCCGCCGTTTGGTCAATTGGCTTGTTGGTATGTACTTTGGATATATTCAAGCCCCGCTCCTTATTACTATCTGTTTGACTGGAATTTGCCGAACATCCTGTCATAAGCAAAACGATTAATATGAAAAAAAAAGGAATGAAACAGTTTAGCTTGTATGGCAAGGTATCGTCTCCTTATAGATGGATTAAAGATATAAAAAAGGTTGGTTGCCTCAACCAACCTTTTTATATGATTTCTTATTGCTTATATTGTGGTTCTTCTTGCTCAATCTGATCAATACGGGGAGAAACGCTGTCAACAATCGATTGTGTTTGTTGAGCAGCTTGTTGATAAAGTTGTTTTGCTTGCTCGTTGTCTGTTGAAAGGGCAAAGGTCTCGAAGCTTGCTTGAGCACTTTTTAGCCCGGCTAAAGTCGTCTTAACATCACTAATTACTGTCATGGTGTTACCTCCTTGGTTTTTCACTGCCTTTTTAGAATAAGGAAAAAATGATTAAATATACCTTCCAAATTTCTCAAGGTTTTTTTAATACCTTCTTTTCATTAATCAAACGTTTGATTAATGAAAAGAAGGCATATGGGGTACGATAGCGATAGGGTTTTTCTCCACTGAAAATGGATTGTTTACAGGAGGGAGATGGCATTTGCTCGGAGTTCAATCATTTGGATTAGTGGTGCTGTGCATATGGGGCTTTTCATTGACATGGTTTCATTTTAAAGTTGTAAATGTTTGGGTGCCTATAAGATCAACTGTTGAAGAAGAAGAAACATGCCTTACCGGAGTTCATCAAGGTTGGATGACTACTTAAGCAGGACGAAGAATTGACAAGGTAAGGTCTATAATTATATTAATGGTAGAATCAAGTAAGAGGTGAATTTTAAATGGGAGCATGTAATCTTAACCATTCGCAGCAAGATGTCAGGCAGAAATTTGAGAGTCAAAAGGCATTTTTACCAACCGCATTGAGTCAAGTAATAGATTGTTATCTGGAAAAAGGGAATTCACAGGAAACATTGAATGAACTTTTTCATCTATTGAAGAAGTATGACTTGTCTACCCAGGAGGAACAGGAATCAAGAAACGAAAAATTGAAACAGGTCATGTTGTAATCGAGAAAGAACGGGAGCGTAAGGGATGGCTCACGTTCTTTTTTTGTTTTTTCATTATGGAATAAATTTTTTAACTTTTGGAGGACTCACATTATTTAAGGGATTTTTGTGATACTATCGCATGAACTATTGTTGGGGGGCCCTGCTTAGATAACATTGAAGGATTTGAGGGTAGGAAAGCAGCCGCAGGGATGTGGCTGACTCCTATTTTTTTTATTGGGAGCATCAATTTAAATATGGCGATCATCAATTGAAGATTCTTGGAAACAAGGCTCGTCGTTGACAGCTTACAGATAGTCCACATTTGAATGGGATCTTGACAACGCTGGAGGTCGACCAAAAAGAGGCTGAAAAGGGCTTATCAGGCGGTATGAAACGGAAACCTAATATCGCGTTAGGTACGTGCCCTGATATCCTTTTGATGGACGGACCAACCGAGGGCATCGATCTTCAATCCAAACTCGAAATTAATCAATATGTAAAAATACTGGCAAGGCAAGGAAAAACAATTGTGTATATTTCACATGATATGAGTGAAATCGTAAAGCTCTGTGAACGATGGTGTTCTTCAAAATGGTGTGTTTAAATTCAGGGTACATTTAAGGGAGCAGCTGAAATTTTTTTGGTAAAATGGATATTATAACATCCATAGGCAGAATTTGTTATAAGGTCTGTTAGGGAGACCAAGAATGGTTTTAAGGAGTGATTAATCAGTTAAAGTACGCCAGACAAGGGTTTGGTGGTCCTTTAAAATTTAATCAATCGTTTGATTAAATTCATTTATTGGAATTACTGATTATCAAACCCTTCCGATAAAAGATACAAAAAGCAGGGCCCATAATGAGCTCCTGCTTTTTGTATTAAAAGCCATCCTCTGTTGCGGTGAAGGGGATGTTTAGGTTTCTTTCGACGGCACGAAGTCTTTGATTTAGTCGGTTCAGCCTATTCGAATGGCGTTGATCAGTTTGACTTAGCCTGGTTATTTCCTGGTTAACACGGTTCAATTCTCGATTTATCCGTGTGATTTCTTGGTTCTGCCGAGTGAGTTCCCTCGTTTGACGCTCATTTTGACGCTCAAGTTCCCGGACTCTTCGTTCAAGTTGTTGAGGCTCCCTTTCAAAATCGAACTGTTCGGGCACGTGGCTATATGAATTTTCTTGAATCTGCTGAAGGTTCCAATCTTGCTGTGGTGCATATTCAAATCTTTCTGGCTGTTGGAAATAGGGGTTAAAATTAGACTGATAGTACTGTTGATTTCCATTTTGTTGTGGATAAGGATAAAATCCGTATGAATTCATAGTCAACTCTCCTTTTTAAAATCAGGATGGATACGTAATAACTTATGTAAGTTCCGGTGAAGTGTCTAGGCGTTTGCCCATAATAGTGGGAAGAAGAGATAATTTTATCGAAAAAATTTCAATAAATTTGCAGAAACCATGCTGTTCCTATATCGTTTAGTATAGGAGAAAATCTTTCATCCATCTTGAAACCAATCTTAAAGATAATCCGTATATATAGAAAAGAGTGTAAGTCAGGAGTGTAAAGATAATGAATCGATTTCTTGCTGGTTTTGTTCCGATATTGATTGCATTTCCAATGGTTTTGCCGTTTTGGATGATTAGCTATTTTGGATTGAATCAACCGTTTGTCCTATCTGTTGTCATATCCTTAGCAGGAGGGGCGCTTTCCTATTGGTTAAGTTCCGTTTATTTTTCATCAAGATTCCTGAAAAAGCATGAATTGACGAGAAAAGAATACCAATATATAAAGAAAAATTTAATTGAAGCAAAACCGAAAATATGGCGGGTGCAAAAGGCACTAATCTCGGTCAGGCATATCTCTTCTTTTAAACAGAGGAAGGATATGATTAAAATGATCAGGAAAATATATAGTCTCACGAAAAAAGAACCGAAGCGTTTTTACCAGGCGGAGCAATTTTATTACTCGCATCTGGATTCAGCTACGGAGCTCGCCGAGAAATATGTTTTTTTATCACAGCAGCCAAAAAAGAATAAGGAACTTGAACTTTCCTTAACAGAAACTCGTAAAACCTTAAAAGAACTCACTAAAACGATAGAAAAGGATTTATATAAAGTGATTGCCGATGATATCGATAACCTTAACTTCGAATTGGACGTTGCTAAACAATCCATTAAAACTAGAAAAGAGTCACAAGTAATTGATGAAAGCAGGAGGTTAAAATGAATAACAATGATCCAAACCTGTTGAATAAAACGAATAACGCCAGTTTGATCGATGATCTTTTAGCCAATCCATTCGATGGGGTGCAGGAACTTGAGAAAGTATCTTCCCAGGAAGCGAAACCGGTTAAACTGATTGATGTCATTCCTGAAGAGAACAGGGCAAAGGCTTATCAGCTCGCCGAACAAATCGATCCAACGAATCATCAAGCGATGATATCCTATGGTACACCCGCCCAATCAAAGCTCCTGACCTTTTCAAACTCGATGCTTGAGCATGTCCAGAAAAAAGATGTAGGTGAAGTGGGCAACATTATCAGTGATTTAATGAAGAAGTTAAACGAGCTGAGCCCGGATGAGCTTAAACCGGATAAGCCCTCATTTTTTGCACGCATGTTCGGGAAGCTCTCGGGATCTGTACAGGAGGTGCTCTCCAAGTATCAAAAAACAGGGGCCCAAATTGATCGAATCAGTGTAAAACTCGACCGGAGCAAGAATATCCTGTTATCGGATATTGTAATCCTTGAAAAGCTATATGAAACGAATAAAGAATATTTCCAGGCTTTGAATGTTTATATTGCAGCAGGGGAAATTAAACTCGAAGAAATCCATGAGAAAACGATTCCGGAACTAAGGAAGTCCGCTGAATTAAGCAATGATCAAATGAAATTTCAAGAAGTCAATGATATGCGGCAATTTGCTGAACGGTTGGATAAAAGGCTTCATGATTTGAAATTGAGTCGTGAAATCACTATTCAAAGCGCACCGCAAATCAGGCTGATCCAAAACACGAATCAGGCACTAGTCGAGAAAATACAGTCTTCGATCATGACGGCCATTCCACTTTGGAAAAATCAGGTTGCGATTGCATTGACCTTAATCAGGCAGAGGCATGCTGTAGAAGCGCAAAAGCAGGTTTCCAAGACTACAAATGACTTGTTATTGAAGAATTCTGAAATGCTGAAAACGAATACCATTGAAACGGCTAAGGAAAATGAGCGGGGACTTGTCGATATCGAAACATTAAAGAATACGCAAGCTAACTTGATTTCCACGCTTGAGGAGACCATGCGGATTCAAGAAGAAGGCAGGCATAAACGCCGACAAGCCGAACAGGAATTGGCGTCAATGGAAAATGAACTGAAACAGAAACTATTAGAAATAAAGGGATAAGGGGAGATAAAATGGAAACTATTGAAGCTATAAAAACGAGAAGAAGCATTGGAATCGTCAAGCAAGATCCGGTACCTAAAGAAATGATCGAGCAAATCATAGAAGCTGGAACATATGCACCTAATCATCATCGAACGGAGCCCTGGCGTTTTTTTGTATTGACAGGAGAAGGAAGAAATGAACTTGGGCAGGTATTCGAAGAAATAACAAGAATTGAAAATGCTGATGATACCCCGGAAGAATTAATCAGTAAGCTTGAAAGGCAAAAAAAGAATCCCTTAAGGGCTCCTGTCATCATCGCAGTGGGCATAGAGCCTAGTGATAAGAAAAATGTCCTCGTTTCCGAGGAATATGCGGCAGTGAACAGTGCCATCCAAAACATGCTTCTTGCTGCACATTCCCTAGGTCTGGGAGCAGTATGGAGAACGGGGAAAATAACTTATCATGAAAAGGTCCGGGAATATTTCAAGCTATCCTCAAAGGGGGAAATACTGGCTTTCATATACTTGGGTTATCCTGACATGGAGCCGAAACCTGCTAAGAAAACACCGATTAATGAATTGACCACTTGGATCGGATGAAAGATTAAGGATTAGGGGCAGCTGCAGCAGTGCAAAATCACTGCTGCAGCTGTTTTTTTGCCTTCAATAAGGCTTCCATATATCTGCTTTAACGAAATGGATTTGGCCTCATCAGGCTTCGTTTCAAGTGACGATTGATGAATTAGGTTGTACAATACATAGGAAGAATAAACTTTGATGAATTAGGATGTGTCTATAGATGAGAACGATTGATCCATTTGAGATCCTCGATGGAAAAGCGATTAAATATTTGGATGTTTTTGGCGTTGAGGATGGCATTGCTTTAAAGAGTAAGTATGAAGATAAAACGTATTGGATATATGATTATTATTGCATGCATCAGACTTGTGATTGCCAGGAAGTATACCTTGAATTCGTTGAGGAGCGCAAGACCAATAAACAGGCTGGACAGCATTTTGGAGTTAGGGTTTCTTTCAGGGATAATCAATTTGCCCTGGAGGATTATAATATATCCAAGCAAAAGGCGATGGATATCGCGGAAGATACGTTAAAGTACAGTAAAGATGTAATGGAGTTATTTAAACAGCGGTATCAGCAAATGAAGGAAAAAGGCACGCAAATTATCATGGAAAGTGCCAAGGCAGCTAAAATGCCGCACGTCCATGAAAATCCAGTAATTGGAAGAAATGAACCTTGTCCATGCGGAAGCGGGAAAAAATACAAAAAATGCTGTGGTGCAGCTTAACATCCATGGAAGCTGACTCGATTCTGGGGTCGCTTCTTTTTTAGTTGCGAAAAGTGCTTAGCTTTAAAATGAAATTTGATAATTGATAAAAAACATGTAGAACAAACAGAACATTTGTTCTATAATATGAATTACCAGATAATAAAAGAAAAAGAAATAAAAAGTAGTTATTTAGACGGAATTTTCCGAAAACTTCTTTTTTATTTTTAAAAATCTGGTATATATAAGGGAGAAGAGTTTTTTGATCTCATCTCTTTCAACGGTAGACGGCAACCAGACGGGATGAAAATCCCCACACTGTTGGCAGTTTAACTTATTGAACGAAGGAAGGGGTAATCAAATGACAAGAGAAAAAAGATTAATACCTTACAAAGTACTTGAAGTAATGGACACGGTGAAAGAGAAGATTCCCGAGGGTGTCGAGCTTGTGAAGGCCCCGGCAGTTTGGGAAAAAGGCAATTATGGTGAGGGTGTGGTAGTTGCCGTCATCGATACAGGCATTGATAAAGGACATCCAGATCTTAAAGAAAGAATCATCGGAGGGAAGGATTTTACCAATACCGGGGATTATCAAGATGATAACGGACATGGGACACATGTGAGCGGTACAATTTTGGCTGCCGTTAATAATGCTGGTGTAGTTGGAGTGGCTCCTAAAGCAAGCGTATTAGCGTTAAAGGCCTTAAATGGTCAAGGGCAAGGCGAAATAGATTGGATTAATGGAGCTTTAGAGTATGCAATCAATTGGCGGGGACCTAATGAAGAAAAGGTTTCTGTTATTTCACTTTCACTAGGCGGTCCAGCGGATGAAGCTGAACACAAACTCATTCAAAAGGCTCTTCAGAACGATATCCTTGTCGTTTGCGCCGCTGGAAATAGTGGCGATGGGCGTCATGAAACGGATGAAATGGATTATCCTGGAGCATATCCCGAGGTAGTGGAAGTAGGAGCTGTGGATTTAAACAGAAATTTAGCTGATTTTTCAAATACAAATGATGAAATTGACTTGGTGGCGCCAGGGGTTGGTATTCTTTCTACGTATCCAGGAAATAAATTTGCAAGGCTGAGCGGAACGTCGATGGCTACGCCTCATGTAAGCGGTGCAGCAGCCCTCTTGAAAGTGATTGCGGAAAAGGAATTTGACCGCGAATTAACTGAATCGGAATTATATGCACAGTTAGTGAAAAGTACGGAAGACCTGGGAATAAGCAAAAAGGCACAGGGCAATGGAATGCTTAACCTAACGATAGCGGGACAAAGAGTGGAAAATTCCATTAATACTACCATAAAATCAGAAAACCTTCAGTTTCCGAGTAAATCGGTAGTCATGGAAAATTAGAAGTGAAAAAAGGTGCCCCATGATTCTTGGGGCACCTTCCATAATGATTATTTTTTATTTTTCCTAAGAGCTGCAAAAAGCGCTACAATGGAAAGAATTAGTGATATGACAGCCAGAGTGATGATCAGCGTTTGATTGCTATCACCTTCTGTTGTTACGGAATCCTTGGCATTGTCAGCAGTCTTGGAATTATTAGTGTCTGCTTCATTTTTGTGACCATGGTCCGTAGATCCGGCAGCATCCTTGGGAGCTACCGAAATTTCCGTTACAGAATGCGGTAGGTCTGAGCCTTCATCACCGCTCCATTCAACAATTTCACCATCTTCGTAATATTGAAATGCATCCCAGGCCACTTTCGTTTCTTCTTTAGGATTTTGGGCAACGAATGAGAATTGCTGGAATTGTCCAGCGGTTATTCCTTCTTCAGTTGCTGCCCAAGTTACCGTTTTTACATGCCCATCTTTGTCAGCCTTGGTTGTCACTTTCCATCCTGGTACAGGCTGATAGCTT
Source organism: Peribacillus sp. P4_B1 (assembly GCF_056402395.1). NCBI lineage: Bacteria > Bacillati > Bacillota > Bacilli > Caryophanales > Bacillaceae > Peribacillus > Peribacillus sp. P4_B1. Next base: position 52,395 of record NZ_JBFUHM010000026.1, on the reverse strand, counting down.
TCAAAAGTAACCCCTTCAGGTACTTTTAAAGTCACCTTTGTGGTGGCAGTCTCTTTTTCAACGGGCACTTTGAGTGTATAAGTTTCCCACGCCTCAGGTGCAGATGAGGTTGGCTTGACCGTAACGTGTGCATACGCAGAACTAGAGAAAATGAATAATGCAGCAAATGTGGAAATAAGAAGCTTTGAAATGTTTTTCATTTGTATTTATCCCTCCTGTTATGAATTCCCTATGAAAATTGTAAAATCAGCATTGATTGAATCCAGGCTATCAGTTAATCCGTGAATATGGATATTCCACTTTCCTGGCATGGTTATTATAGACTTTGATGCAAATGTACCTGTGCTTTTTTCCTTCATTTGCAGCTTTATCTCACCGCCTGGCGTATCTACTGGCTGCATAGTGATTGTAAGCTGTTCTATTTCAGCTATCGGCTTGCCTCCATTGGATAGATCTACTTGAATCAGGTTATCCCCGACTTTATTCGGAGTCACCATTAATGTGACCTCATTATTTTCATTAGTCAGTAACGTTTTTTCTATTGGACCGGGAGAAGACATGGCAGTTTGGACATTTGTCAATAGAGCCGCAACAATGAGTACGACGATTCCTAAACCAAACTCCATTCCCACACTATAACCAAGTTTTTTAACCCGCTTTTTCCCCCTGAAATAATGAAAGGCCCCTAAAACGATCATGACTAACATGAGACCAATTTTCGCAAGTAACAATTGTCCATATGTTGTATTTATCAATGAATGGATAGTCGGTACATGCTGTAAACTGCTATAGATCCCGCTAATGATCAGTATGATTACAAACAGAAACGACCATCTGGAAAACCTTTGAATGATTGACCAGTAAAAGATTTTCTTATCGTCTGCCTGCCGATTAGCAAGTCCAGGCAAAATAACCAATAAGGCCAAAAGGCCGCCAAGCCATAAAGCCATGGACAATAAGTGGAGGAAATCCATCAAAACGGCCAGAACCTGATTAGGAACAGCTGCCGTATGTCCAGTTAAAGCCTTACAAACCATCAAGATTGCTATTATGATGAAAGAAAGGAAGGGTAGTGATTTAATCAGTGTGTTCTCGAGCATGAAATAAATAACYAAAAACAGAAGGAGCAACAATAGAATTTCTATGATCCAGATGGTACCGAAGCTTGTAGCATTCAATACTTCTTTTATAAAAGTCCCATTAAACGCATCCGCCCAACCTACACCAGCGTCAATCGTCACTTTTAAAGGCAGACTGCAGAAGATGGAAAATGCTAGACCTGCATATGAAAGCCAAAGGTATAGACGAGCCCTGCTGCTGGCTTCAAAAAGACGAGAACCCTTCATTAAAGATAATTGGAAAAAAAGGATTCCGGTAAGGGCCGCGAAGCATATGTATTGAAGACTTTGCAGGAAAACGGTGATGGAATCCGGAAAACCTGCGTTCACTTTGGAAATTTCTTGATTTGGTAGGACCGTTGAATCTCCAAATTGAAAGGGGATTGTCCCTTCAATGGGATGGCCATCGCTGGAAACCACTCTCCATTTTATGTAGTAAATCCCTTCATCAATAGTGCCTTTCCACTTAGCTTCCAGTACTTTTTCACTTTGTTCCGAGATTGCACTATCTTGAATTTGAATTTTGTCCCCATCTTGGCTGAATACCTCAAGCGAATGGAAAGCTGGTTGTATATTCTCACTGAATTGAATGCTGATCTTTTCAGGAAGTGTATCCATCACTTCATTCGGGCTAGGATTAGAGCTTATTACTGTAGCATGACCAGAAGCCATTGCCGGGTATAAAAGCAAACTGAATAGGCTGACTACCAGCCATAAATAATTCTTCATCTTGGTGTGCCATCATCCTTTCATCAGATTATGTAAGCTTATTATAAAAGGAAAATGTGAAAAAACAGTGAAAATAAATTAGTTATCTAAAGGCAGTTTGAGAGGTTCACTAAAAAAGTGATAACAATAAGGTTAGATTTGCCTAGCTTCCACCATTATAGCCAATAAAACATCGGATGGGAAATATTGGTGGTGATTCCCTTACGTAAAAATCAATAGGCCTGTGGCGCAAACCCGATTAAGAAGTAATTTTTCAAGGATAAAGCAAACCCGAGCTATTTCAGTTACAGTTTCAAAGGATCGGGAGCGACGTAGTCCTTGTTTTTCTAAAGGATATGGATGTGGAAAAGGATAAGGATAAGGATAAGGATAAGGAAGAGACCGTGGATGATGTCAAAAAAAAGAGGCGGTAATTGAGGCAACGCAAATGGGTACAGCTGGCAAAACAGAGACCGTTACATCCAATAACGCAGGAGGGCAAAGGATACTTAAAGGGGAACCAACCTGATGAGGCTGTGTCATTCTTGAGGGAAATCAAGGATTTCTTTACCTCCCTATTTTAATTTTATCAAGTATAGTTCCGAAACCTGAAAAAAGGACAAGATAAAGGCTTGTCCTCCGATTTATACTTATATGGGCAAAATGATTTGGACCTCGGTTCCATGGTTTAGTTCGCTGTTAAAACGGACCTTCCCCCGGTGCGCTTCAATGATTCGGCAGCTGACTGTCAATCCTAACCCTGTTCCTTTTTCTTTAGAAGAATAGAAAGGTTCACCAAGATGCTTTAACCGTTTTTTTTCTATTCCGCTTCCATTATCTTTGATGGTAATGGAAAGGTTATTGTCCATGCGCTCGAAATCAATCAAAATGTGATCGGCGGATGCCTCCATTGAATTCTTGAGCATGTTTATGAATACTTGTTTTAATTGGTTTGCCTCACATAACAGAAGCGGTATTTCGTTTTTAACAGATATTGATATTTGGGTGGGGTACGAGTCCGCCTCTGGTTTCAACAATGTTTTGACATCATTCATCAGTTCGATGATTTGATGTTTGCTGAATGGAAGTTCCTGTGGTTTTGCCAGAACGAGTAACTCACTTACAATTAGATTGATCCGGTCCAATTCACTTAACATAATCGTGTAGTATTGTTCATAGGGATGGTCGCTCTTTTTAAGCAGCTGGACGAAGCCCTTTAAAGAAGTCAACGGGTTTCGTACTTCGTGGGCTACACTTGCGGCTAGCTCGCCAACTATCGACAATTTTTCGGTTCTTCTCAAGCGTGCTTCAGTTTCTCGAATTTGAGTGACCTCTTTAGCATAAGTGATGATCCCGACCAAATCTTCGCCAACCATCATCGGGACAAACGTACATGAAAGTAAGATGGACTTCCCGTACTTCGTTATGAATTCTATATCTTTCCCTTTTTTGATCCCCTTATGGTTTTCCATGACATATTGGCAAGATGTACGGATTAAATCCGCATCTTCTGCTGAAAATTTCAAATTAATGAATGAGGCACCATGTATTTCTTCTTTTTGAAAGCCTGTTACCGTTTCAAACCTTGGATTTACGGTCGTGATCAATCCGTTTAAATCAAGCATCAGCATCGGATAAGGATTGTGTTCAAACAATGATTTATAGCGTTGTTCACTATCGAATAATTGTTTCTCCGCGACAACCCTTTCAGAAATATCCCTGCCAATGACGACTAAGCCTTTTCGTGAACCATCCTCATGGAACAGAGGAACTTTGATTGTATCAAAGGTCTTGTGATTGCCGTTGGGAAGAGGGATGATTTCCTCACATCTTGTGATTTCCCCTTTTACCCACGTTTCTTCATCGGAACCTTCACAGTATATCAACGCCTCTTTATAAAATTCGGAGTATTCTGCGAGTTCGCTGTCTTTTTTTCCTTTATAGTCTACATGCTCCAATTGAAATAATTGCAGCCCGAAGGCATTGGATTCAAGCCATCGGCCATCACCATCCTTGAAGTTAACGAAATCCACCATTGAATTGATGAGGGTACGCCGACGTTGTTCCGCTTCTTTTAATTGTTTGAATTCTTCCCTTTTAGCTAAGTAAAGGTATAAGATCAAGCCTATAGATAAAAGGAAAAAAATGCCTTCCGCTCTTTGAAGTTGAATGAAGAACTCTTTGTTATGGATATTTGTAGTTAAAAAATAGTCGAACACGACTAGTGTAAGAATCCCGGATAGGATATAAATTGCTAAAATGGAGCGTTTGGACATGGAGATTCTCCCTGATTTTAAGACATTTCAAAGGTAAAATTACATACACATTTTAACAAACTATCGGAAAAAAATATATGCAGAATCCTAAATAAAAAAACAGGGGCCAATGCGGTCACCTGTTTTTTCTGAATAAGGATAGTTTCTTTTTCTTTTTTGCACGCTTATAGATAATGAAAAATAGTAAGAAAAGGAGTGCAAGTGCAGCTAGCGTATATTGGTTCATTTCAACGGATAGGAATCCATATGGGATTAGAGATAGGAAGAAAAAGTATATAAGGTTGCCTAGTGCCGTCGCAAATAAAAAATCCTTGAAAGTGACGGTGCTGACTCCAGCTGCCAAGTTAATTAAACTTGTTGGGATAAGCGGGAAAATCCTGCCGGTAAAAACGTACATGAAACCATGCTCTACAACAGTTTCTTGCCACTTTTTTCCCATCTTCTTTAAAAGAGGTTCCTGAAACCAGTTTCTTGCTGCATAAAAAATAAACCCTGACGCAACAACACTTGTAAACCAACTCCATAGGTAGCCATATATGAATCCGAATATCGTGACATTGATAGTCAGGAGCAATATTAAGGGGATGATTGTAAATGAATTTTGGACAAACATCAATACGAATGTCACAATAAATGTAAGCAATAAGTTTTCCATCAATATGCCAATAACTGAATCCAAGTCACTTTTCCAAATCAAAGTAAATAATTCTGCATTTGAAAAAATAAATAATGCCATTACCAATAGACCGGTTAAAGTCAGGACTTTTTTCAAAGGGTCACCACCATTCTGACTAATAGTTTATCATTTTCAAGTTCATTGGTGAAAACAGAGCTGTCGCATGATGCAGACAGCTCTGTTTACATTATAGTGGGTTAACGACGCGAGGATTCCTTTATAGCCACTTTTCAAACTGAATTCTTTTGTTCATTCCATAAATAATTGGCGCACCAATCAAGAGGACAACGAACTCACCAACAGCCGTGGTCATCCAGCTTAACCAGAATGGTAAGCCAAAGGCAAGGTTCAGTTCAATTGCAATTAAGAACATTGTGAATGTGAAAAAGATAATCGTGGCGAACATTCGTCCTTTAATGCTTTTTATGAACCGAGATACAAAAATGACAAGCAATAAGGCGAGTACGGATTGCCCTACCCCGAAAATCAAATCAAATGGCACCATCGGCGAAAAAAGCAGATTAGATATGAAGACGCCGCCCACGATACCGTAGATATACTTTTTATTGAATACAATCAGATGATTCAACATTTCCGGTACACGAAATTGGAACATCTCAAAAGCAATTGGTTTAAACACCAATGAGACCGCCACATACAAGGCAGCCAATAACCCGTTTATCACGAGTGTACGAACATTCATTTTACTCTCTCCCTAGTTTTTTATCGTGGGATGGTTACGAACCACGTTAAGGCTTTTGCCCGAAGATTAATAGTATCTCATGTAAGCTTGTTTGGTCAATTTGTAAAGAATGGTTGTATTTATAAGGCAGGGGAAGTCCAAAAGGATTTTGATTTATTGTAATGAAGGATGATATTATTTTTGTATGAACTTCAAAGGAGTGAAAATTATATGTGTATCGAGAGTGTCAAAAGCCATTTTAAACAATGGGACCGGGAAGGCGATGTAATGGAGTTCGAAACATCGAGTGCTACGGTGATTGAGGCAGCAGTTACCATCGGCGTTATCCCAGCACGGATCGCTAAGACTCTTTCCTTTAGGGGGGAAGGTGAACATGCTATTTTGGTTGTAGCGGCAGGGGACGCAAAAGTGGATAATAAGAAATTTCGTCAGGTGTTCGGATTCAAGGCACGAATGTTATCACCTGAGGAAGTGCTCGAACAAACAGGCCATGCCATCGGAGGAGTTTGCCCATTCGGACTTGCAAACAATCTAGATGTTTTTCTTGATGTATCAATGAAGCGCTTTGAGTCATTGTTCCCGGCATGCGGCAGTACGAACTCTGCAATAGAACTTACACTCGCTGAATTATTTGAATATTCAGGAGCAAAGGGTTGGGTGGATGTTTGTAAGGCTTGGGAAGGAGAGGGGAATGAGGAAACGGCGGTAGGCAATGCTGTTGATGGCATTTGATTTATGGTGCCAAAAAGATCCAGATGAATGGGATTGAGTCCACATGGGTGGACTTTATTTATTGATGACATGGACATTTTATTATTCAGTTAGCGGTTAAAGCCTTATAAACTTGTTCGAATGCGATTGCTCCAAAACTTTTGAAGAGGCAAACGCTCTTAAAGCGGTTCGTGATTGGTAAAACGTGCAGAAAGTTCATAAGCGGAGGATGAAAGATGTTAATTGGAAGCCATGGGAAAAGCAATAGCAGCTATCTTAGTCTTAAAACTCTTTATGAGGAAAATATCACGGTAAAGAGCATAGCCCAGGAGCTTGAGTTTTGCCATAAAAACGATCTGGCGCTGGATATCCAGAAAGCTCTGGAAAAAAAGAATTTTGATATATTGGCAGTGCAAGATCAAGGAGAAATCATCGGATATATAGATAGGGAAGAACTAGGTGAAGGGAGCGTTTCGGAATATTTAAGAAATTTTTCACCAAGGGAAATGGTTTCGGATTCAACCCCTTTGATCCAGCTTCTCCATATTTTTAAGAATAAAACAAGGGTGTTCGTATTGGAGAATAATTCAATTAAAAAGTTGATCACCCATGCCGACCTTCAAAAGCCTCCAATCAGGATGCTCATATTCGGATATATTACCTTATTGGAAATGAGGATGAGCGATATCATCATGGATAGATTTGGCGATGGCACCTGGCATCCAATGATCAGCGAAGACCGTTTAGAAAAAGCAACCGAATTATATAGGAGGAGAATCGATAAAAATGAAGATATCAATTTAATAGAGTGCCTGCAAATCAGTGATAAATTCGACATCATACATAAGGATAAACAACTGAGGTGTTTCTTCCAAATCCCTTCAAAAAGTAAAGGGAAAAAGGATGCCAATGCCATCCGGAAATTACGTGATAAGATTTCCCATGCTAATGAACTGGGTCTGGACATGTCGTGGATGGAAATCATTGAGGTTGTCGAGTCCTGTGGCCAACTGCTCGAAATCTCTGAATCCTATCAGTATGAAAAATAAGGATCCGGCTATCATGCTGGTTCTTTTTTATCGTTTAGATCCAGACAGAAAAAACTGCCCATATCAGGCAGTTTCCCCGTAAACTTAAAACTCCGGTAGTTGATCCAGGTTATTTTCTTTTATCCCATCGGGCTCACTCCGCAATATGTCACGGCCATATTTATGAAAGACGTCAACATTGGCCAGGTTGCCTGCTTTGGCTTCCGAAAGGGCAGTGGGGTAGTCGAGCTCGCGGCCGGAGTCCGTCTTGATGGCGATAATATTGTCCTCTTCATTTTTCCTTACGGCGATGATTTCTTCTTTTCCAGCTGAATCAAGTTGGTTTGCTTGCGGTGTTCCTTGCTGTTTATAGGATTCATAGGCTTTTTCAAATTGGTCCATGTTTTAGACACCTCCTATTTATAGGGTGAGCTATTTGGTCTGCAATATACAAACCGGATTTCGTCCGACTTGAGCCGTTAATTCGTCCAGAAGTGCCGACTTTTCGGCACTTTTTTTTAGTGAATGCTGTTGTCTTGGCCTTTTGAAGTGGCATGGCACTTGCATCTTGTATGTGTGGTAGTAAAAAAAATATCCACTTAAATTAAGGGAGGAATATGAATCATGAATGTAAAACAAGGGGAAAGCACTTTCAATGCAAAACAACAGCTTAGGACAATGAAGGCAGCAGTCGTCAATGAATTCAACCAAGAACTTGAGATTAAAGAAGTACCCATCCCAGACTTGGTTTATGGTGAGATATTAGTGAAAATTAAAGCATGTGGCGTGTGTCATACCGATTTACATGCGGTACATGGCGATTGGCCAGTTAAACCTAAACTTCCGCTTATCCCTGGACATGAGGGTGTAGGCATTATAGAAAAGGTGGCAGAAGGCGTAACTTCCTTGAAAGTAGGTGACCGTGTTGGGATCCCATGGCTTTACTCGGCCTGTGGCGATTGTGAGTATTGTCTGACTGGAAGGGAGACGCTTTGCTTGGATCAACTGAATGCAGGCTATTCCGTGGACGGGGGATATGCGGAATACTGTAAAGCACCTGCCAAATATGTGGTGAAGGTTCCTGAAGGGCTAGACTTTGCGGAAGTTTCACCGATTTTCTGTGCGGGTGTAACGACTTATAAAGCACTTAAAGTATCAGAAGCGAAACCTGGTGATTGGGTAGCGATCTATGGAATTGGCGGATTGGGACATGTTGCCCTTCAATATGCGAAAGCGATGGGCTTTAATGTCATTGCTGTCGATATTCAAGATGATAAGCTTGATCTGGCAACGGAGCTGGGGGCGGATTTCACTGTTAATGGGCTTAAGACTGATCCTGTACAAGCCATAAAGGATAAAGTTGGTGGTGTGCAGGCAGCCATTTCTGTAGCGGTTACGAAAAAGGCATTCGAACAGGCATACAGTTCAGTCAAGAGGGGCGGGACACTGGTCGTAGTTGGACTGCCGAATGATGAACTTCCAATCCCGATTTTTGATACAGTACTAAATGGGGTAACTGTAAAAGGGTCAATCGTAGGCACGAGAAAAGACTTACAGGAAGCTGTTCAATTTGCGGCAGAGGGAAAAGTAAGAACAAATATTGAAACAAGAACACTTGATGAAATCAACGACGTGTTTTCGATGATGGAAAAAGGAGAAATCAACGGGCGCATCGTATTGACTTTAGAATAAGAACAAAAGGAGGATGCCATAGAAAAGGGCATCCTCCTTTTTTGTATTTTTGTCTTATGTCTGGTTCTTCTCATTTAATATATAGCGCAGTTTCCTTATGGATATCTGCAAGCGTTTGGCAGCTTCATTCCGGTTGCCGTATGTTTTTTGCAGCGCCTGCAAGACGAGTTCCTTTCCAATTGTGGATTGAAGCTGTTTGATTTCTGTAAGGATTTCTTCAAGCATCAGTTCATCTTTCTCATTAAAGTCAGCCACCAGCTTTTTTCGCCACTCTTCAAGAAGGTTTTCAGTTGCCTCAGTCTCATTCGGAGGCTCTTTCTTGTTCGGAGTAATCTGGCTGTTAGTTAGTGAGATATCATTGGCGGTTATTTCTGACTTATGGTCTGCGAGAGTCAGCGTCCGCATGACCACATTAGATAGTTCGCGTATGTTGCCTGGCCAGTTGTGTTGCTGTAACTTTTCAATGGCTACATTGGAAAAAGAGATATCTCCCTGACCATTTCTCTCAATCAAATGCCGGACAAGCAGGGGAATATCCTCTTTACGTTTCCTTAAAGGCGGGATTTCTAGAGTCACAACGTTCAGTCGATAAAATAGATCTTCCCGGAATGTTTTTTTGTCAACTGCCTGCTGCAGGTTTTCATTGGAGGCCGCCACTAAACGGGCGTTCGTCCGTAATGTCCCGCTACTACCAACCCGCATGAATTCCCGCGTTTCCAAAACTCGAAGTAATTTGACTTGAATGGCCGGACTTGCATCAGCAATTTCATCAAGGAAAAGCGTCCCGTTCCCCGCAATTTCGAAAAAACCCTTTCTCAGTTGGGTCGCTCCGGTGAAAGCGCCCTTTTCATGACCGAATAATTCGCTTTCAAGCAGGGATTCAGTGATCGCTCCGCAATTGATGCCGATAAAAGGTTCATGGTTTCGGGGGCTGGCTATGTGGATGAAGCGTGAAAGCACTTCTTTCCCGCTTCCGGTTTCTCCTTCGATTAATACATTGACGGATTTTTGCGCAACCTTGAAGGCCGTTTCAATCAAATTCTTCATTAAAGGACTTTCACCGACAATGAGTCCTGAATCCTCGGCAAGCTTATGGATGAAATGCTGGTTCAAAGCTTCATTTTCATTCAATAGGTTGTCAATCTGCCTTTCCAGTACTTCAATATCCACGAAGGGTTTTTCCATGTAATCACTCGCGCCAAGTTTCATGGCATCAACAGCGGTCTTGACGGTGCTGTATCCGGTCATGATCAGTACCTTGCAACGCGGCTGCAGTTGTTTTAGATGCTGCAGGAGGGAAAGTCCATCGCAATCCGGAAGCTTCAAATCTATCATTGCGACATCAAAACGCTGCTGATTCCAGTCGATTTCATGAAACTCCTTCCCGCTATTCACAACTTGTACGAGGTAACCTTTCATCGTAAAAAGGCGGGATAGAAAAGTCCCAACCTCTTTCTCATCGTCTACCACAAGTAAATGAATCACCTTATCATCCCCTTTCCTCTCCTTGTATAGGAAGCCTCAGGAAAAAAGTGCTTCCATGTCCTGGTGTGCTCAAAACGTCGATCTTTCCGCCATGGTCCTTGGCGATGCCAAGGCTTACAGACAGCCCCAAACCTGTACCCTTTTCACGGTCTTTAGTCGTATGAAAGGGATGGAATATGAAGGGCAGGCGTTCTTGTTCAATCCCCGTTCCGTTATCAGTCACCTGAACCACCATGAACTTGTTTTCTGAATAGGTAGCGATCGAAATCGATTTTTCCGATTGCGCAGACTCATCCAATGCGTCCTTGGCATTCAATAGCAAGTTGATGATGATCTGTTCAATCTGCGGCTGGCTGCCCTTTATGAAAGGAAGGTCTTCCTGAAGGCTAAGATGGAGGGAGATTTGCTTCTTCCCAAGTTGGAACTTCAATAGGTTCAGAACCTGGTGAATGGCCTCGTTAATAGAGTAATAGTGGAACCTATACTCATCCTGCCTAGAAAAGGTAAGCAGGCTTTTCACGATTTGCCTGCATCGGTCCCCGCAAATCTTAATGTCGTCCAATAGCATATAATCCGGATTGTCCTGTGGGGTTTTCCGTAATAAAATTTGCGAGTTACCAAGAATGGCCGTTAATGGGCTGTTCAACTCATGGGCAATCCCAGCTGCCATTTCACCAATCGCCCCAAGTTTACCGGCATGTAATAGCTGGACTTCCATCTGTCTTCTTTCGGTGACATTTTTATAATAAGCAATGACCCCATATACTTGGTGCTCCTTATTCTGAATCGGGTAAGCATGCATTTCCAAGATGGTATCATGCTGAAGGAGAATTTCCTGAAATCCTGGCATATTAAATGAAAAGGTATCTTGAATAAGAGATTGGGATGCTTCAATTAAAGGAACCAAGTCGGAAAAGTCCCGGGCAGAATCATTGGATTGATAGACAGATCCTTTGTGATCAAAGACGATGATCATATCTTCAACTGCCTTGAACGTATCCTCCCACTCCTGTTTGGAATGAAGAACTTCCTTATAAAGCTGGGCATTCTCCAAAGTAAGTGCAAGCTGATTGGATAGTTGCTCAAGAAAATCCAGTTCATCTTTATGCCATGTTTTCTTTTTCTTCCTTCCGAAAGTCCAGATTCCGATTTTTTTACTTTTTCCGTACAAAGGGACTAATAGAAGTGTTTCAATTTCAAGGGATATTAGACGTTCTTTTTCTGGGAAGTCCGGTAACCGTGTAACTTCCACCTGAATGGGCTGCTTGTCTTTCAAGACGGACGAGAAATCCTGAAAAGGGTGTAACAGGTTATTGGAATCCATTTCAAGTTCGCAGTGACCATTGGGGCAGATATGAAGCAGGGCAGGTTCTTCCTCATACAATATGATAAAATGACTGTCATCGAATGTAATGAGCTGCTTGAGTTTCGCAATGACATTTCGGAGAATTTCCTGGATGTCGATTTCAATATTCATATTTTTAGTGATGTCATTCATGATTTCAAGCTGCATATTTTTCTTCTTCAACTGATCCACGGTTTTCTTAAGTTCCGTGTAATACGTTTTTTTTGAAGATTTCACACCTGTCATTAAATCTATCAATTCAAGTTTATTCATGCCTTTCACCTCTTAAAGGGCTGTAAGAAGCAGCTGATTAATCTGTTCTAATGACATATCACGAGGATTTGTGATCATGCAGGCATCCTCAAGTGCGGTCATCCCTATGGGTTCTATCATTTCTTTCGTAATGCCGACATCACTTAAACTCTTGGGAGCTCCTATATCCTGGGATAATTCCCTTACGAAGTGAACGGCTGCCATTCCAGCTTGCTGCTCGGTCAATGCCCGCGTATCGATGCCCATGATGTCTGCCATCTCACTGAATCGCCTTGGTGAGGCAATCCGATTAAAATCCATGACATGGGGAAGCAGTATCGCATTGATTTCACCATGCGGAAGAAGGTATTTTCCGCCAATTGCATGTGAAATGGCATGGGCCGCTCCCAAAATGGCATTGGAAAACGCTAGTCCAGCTTGCAGGCTCGCCATCGCCATCGCGTTTTTAGCTTCCTCATTATGCCTGGATGCTACAGAGGGGCGTAAGTGACGGGAAACGATGGACAACGCGTTTTTAGCTTGTACATCGGTCAACGGTGTCGCAGCGATAGAAACGTAGGATTCAATGGCGTGGGTTAAAACATCCATTCCAGTAGCCGCGGTCAAATCCGGTCCCAAGGTGGTTAAGGTACCAGGATCGATTATTGCAATATCGGGGACGAGTGATTTTGAAATGATCGTCATTTTTTTCTCGCGGAATGAATCGACGATCACCGAAAACTGAGAGACCTCTGATCCTGATCCGGCCGTAGTCATAATCATCACCATGGGTGGGAGGGGAGAGTGGACTTTATCAACACCTTCATAATCACTGATGATGCCACCATTCGTAGCTAAAAGGGCTACCCCTTTGGCGACATCCAAAGCACTGCCTCCTCCCAAACCAATGATGGCATCGCATTCTTGGTCATTAAATGCCAAACAGCCGGCTTCAATCTCCGTGTCTTTCGGGTTGGTCGTCATTTCAATGAAGGTAGCAAAGGCAAGACCCACATCTTGGCAGGATTCAATGACTTTATCTAACCAGCCAGCATTGGCAACACCGGAGTCGCTGACTATCAACGCCTTTTTGGCACCCAACCGTAAGCAGGCCTCGCCAGCTTGTTCTATCGAACCTTTTCCAAAAATCACTTCCGGCATCACAAATTTAGTTATCGACATCTTTGCGCCTTCTCCCTATAAAAATTCAATTTCTATTGTATTATTTTCCCGAAAAAGAACGAAAATCCTGTTTGGATACCAGGTATTTTTATATAATATGACAAAGTATCAAACGATTGAGGACTTTTGTTATGAGTCAAATCACCTAACTATTTCTTTTATTTGTAAATTCATTACTTTAGACATGGATTAATAGGGATAAACCTACCTAGTTAGAATTTTCTGTATATTGTAAAATGATGGAGGGAATCTATTGAACTAGGAGGCAGGCAATCTATGAAAAAACAATTTCTATCCGTATCATTAGTCGCGGCATTAACATTCGGAGCAGCCGGGACCACTACTACCGCTTTAGCAACACCGAGTTCTTCTCCAGTACATCATGTGCCATCCACAGACAAGCAAATCGTTAAAAGGATCGATGTCGACAAAATCTACAAGAATATTGAATACCTCTCACAAACACCTCGAGTTGCCGGTACTGATTCGGAGTATAAGGCCGTCCAATTCATCAAAAAGCAGTTCGAATCTTATGGCTATAAAGCCGATATTGACGAGTTCAGTTTTTTATCCTATACAGACCCAAATCTGGTCGAGCTGTCCGTTGACGGGTTTGATGAGGAAATCCAAGCGAACCATTTAACTTATTCAGTTAATGGTGATCTATCCGGTGAAGTGGTATATGCCGGCTTAGGAACGAAGGAAGAGCTTGAAAAAGCGGATGTTACAGGGAAAATCGCCCTTATTCAAAGAGGCAGCTTCACTTTTGCAGAGAAAGTATTGAATGCAGCAGAAAAAGGGGCAGCAGGTATCATCCTATTCAATAATGCAGATGGGGAATTAAATGGGACCCTTGGAGGGGCTAATGATCAGTATATTCCATCTGTCACGATAACGAAAAAGGATGGAGAAGCACTGCTTGAAAAATTGAATGCTGGAGTTAAACTGGCAGCATCATTAAAGATTGAAGGAGCACATACCGGAGAGAAAACCTCTTATAACGTGGTGGCAACAAAAAAAGCAACAAAGACCATTAAGGCTAAGAAGAGCGATATCATCTATATCACTGGACATCATGATTCCGTCGCTGGGGCACCTGGAGCGAATGATGATGCATCAGGCACGTCCGTCACACTTGAACTTGCACGTGCACTGAAGAATCTTCCTACAGATACGGAACTTCGCTTCGTCACCTTTGGGGCCGAGGAAAATGGATTGCTTGGTTCACAGAATTATGTGGAGAACCTCTCTGATGATGAGATCAAGCGGACGATTGCAAACTTCAACCTGGATATGGTGGGAAGCAAGGACGCTGGAGATTTGGTCATTTTGACTAATGATGGAGAGTTGAATCTTGTGACCGAGCTGGCTCAGGCATCAAGTACAAGGCTGAATGGCGAGCCTACTCCATATGGACAAGGCGGACGCAGTGACCATGTATCTTTCGCTGAGGCTGGGATTCCCGCTGCTTTATTCATCCACAGTCCATCAGAACCTTGGTATCATACTCCTGATGATTCCATTGATAAAATCTCAAAAGAAAAGCTTCAAGATGTTGCTGGAATTGTCGGAACCGCTGTCTATGACCAAGCTAAAATCGAAGCTAAAGAGCCAAATCCAAATCATAAAAAAGGGAAAAAGGTGAAAGCTCCGCATTTATTTGACGAAAAGGAATTCAGATAAAGCATTAAAAAAGTATGAATTTTAGAGGGTGCAGCTGCACTCTTTTTTTATGTTAAAAAATGAATAAACGGGGGAAGTCTAATTCATAATCTTTCCAAATGGGAGGGATTCCCTATTTAAATGAAGTTAATGAATTATGAATTATTTTCTATTAATCCCTATGCTGAATATAAGGGAGAGTTGTTTCCAGTATCAGAAGAAAGAACAACAGGAAAAGTATTGTTGGATACAACCAACACTGAACTTGCTATAAAGATGGGGTTTGAACGAACAGATAAATATATATATCCAAATATGTGGAATAGGATTAAGTGGGAATTACCAAGGAGAGGAGGCCTTATTCAATGGATTAATTTTTTCATTTAAATAGCCTTTAAGGTTAAGGGCCTATTTTTATACCCACTATTATACAAACTGGTTCACCAAGTTGTTTACATAAAGTAAAAGAGGATTATTTTTTCCGGAATTGGGTAAAAAGTATTAAGCTGTCTTTCATTTAATATCTAGCACTAAGGTTTCTTTATTCTTTTGAATAAGGATGGTTTGGTGGGAGGTGATTAAATGAGAAAGGCCTATGGTATAAAAAGTTTAATAATTTACTTAGAATCGGTAAATTATCCAATTACCGAAAAGGAAATCGATGATCTAATATTAAATAAGAAGATACCTCATCTAAGACCCATAAATAATTTACTGATTTTTAATTTAGATCATATTGATGGCTGGCTTAGTGATCAATTAAAACCTTAGTTAATTGAAGCCCTGCTTTAAGCGGGGCTTTGATCTGCTATCTAAGTCTATTTATAAAACCCCGTTAATATGAAAAGTAACCAGATGGAAAAAGGCGGCCAAGGTSTTCATGAASACCTTGGCCGCCTTTTTGTTTATCTTCTTTTTTTTGCCTATTAGTGGCAAACTAATTTATAAGGAACTGGAGTTGGAATGAGTATTTGTTGTTTTACAGGTTTAATTATTGCTATTGTATGTGTAGCTAGAGCTATAAAAGAAGTGGAGATGTGGTTTCTATGATACATATATTAATTGCGGATGATGATCGGCATATTCGGGAGTTGCTTAAATTTCATTTGGAAAAGGAAGGATACATGGTATCGGAAGCGAAGGACGGGAATGAAGCTTCCTTGAAACTGGAGAGGGAACGGATCCATCTGGCGGTTGTTGATATTATGATGCCGTTTAAAAACGGACTGGATCTTTGTAAGGAAATCCGGGATCAATATGATCTGCCTGTCATTTTATTGACTGCCAAAGATCAACTTATCGATAAGGAAAAGGGATACTTTGCGGGTACGGATGATTACCTCGTGAAGCCATTTGAGCCACGGGAACTTCTATTTCGGATAAAAGCGCTATTGCGAAGGTACCGTATGGTGAATTCTGAATCCATATCATTGAATCAAACGATTATTGACCGGAAAAGTTATGAAGTGAGAATAAAGGGGAATACGTTGCTCCTGCCGCTTAAGGAATTTGAGCTGCTGGCTCAGCTGGGGAGTTTTCCTGATCAGGTCTTTACGCGTGAACAGCTTATTGAATTGGTGTGGGGTGCTGATTTTGAAGGGGATGATCGGACGGTTGATGTCCATATTAAACGGTTAAGGGAACGTTTTGCCGGGCGTACCGATGATTTTGTTATAACGACTGTCCGTGGCTTAGGTTATAAACTGGAGGTCAATAGGAAGTGAAAACACTCTATTTCAGGATAGTTATTCAAACCATTTTGATCATGGTGCTTGCGAGTGTCATCGCTTTTTTGATTTCCAATATCTATTATCATAAGGTTCAGAAACCTTACAATGGCGAGAAGATAAGCAAAGTGGCAAGTGAGATTGTCTCCTTATATGAGGAAAACCCAGATCAGGATATTGATGACTATTTAAATCATATAGCAGGATTGCACTATCAAATGTATCTTTTTAATGAGCAGGGTGAAGGAACTTTATATGGGGAGCCGTTTCGGGAAACGGCTTTGGACACGGATACGATTTCCGGAGTTCTGAACGGAAAAACGTATCAAGGGATCGCCAATTACAATAATGGGCTATTTATTACCGGTTTTTTTGAGGATGTATTAATCAATAGCATTGGCGTTCCCATGAACGTGAATGGGGAAAGGCATGCATTGTTTGTAAGGCCGAATATAGAACTGCAGTTTGGAGAGTTCCGTTTTTACCTTTCTGTTTTGCTCGTACTTACGCTCCTACTCAGTTTTTTATTTGTTATTATTAACACGCGTTTCATCGTTAAGCCAATTACGAAATTAACAGAAGCTACAAAGAGAATCGCTGATGGGGATTATAGTAGTAAATTGAATGTTACCCGGAGTGATGAAATTGGGGATTTGGCACAACATTTCGCGAAAATGACTCAAAGCATACAGCGGTTAGATGATATGAGACAGGAATTCGTTTCAAATGTTTCTCATGAAATTCAATCTCCGCTCGCATCCATCCAAGGTTTTTCTCAAACCCTTCAATCTGAGGAATTAACAAAGGAACAAAGAAATAATTACTTGTCCATTATTGAAAAAGAAAGCAGGCGCATGTCGTTGTTAAGCAAACAGCTCCTAATGCTTGCTTCCTTGGATAAAGAGGATGACCCGCTGCAACGTTCCAATTTCGATTTAGCACAACAAATAAGGCAAGTGATGTTTATGCTGGAATGGAATTGGCGTGAAAAAAATATGGTGATTGAAATGGATTTACCATCAACCGTCGTTACTGCAGATGAGAAACTTTTAAATCAAGTATGGACGAATTTGATAACCAACAGCATTAAATACTCCGAAAGCGGCAGTTCGATCGTTATTCGACTCAAAAAAATGGGTAACTTTGTTGAAGTGATGATTTCAGACACGGGAATGGGAATTCCAGAAGAAGACCTCCCTTATATTCTTGAGCGCTTTTATAAAGTCGATAAAGTGAGAAATCGCAGTGAAACAGGCAGTGGCTTAGGACTTTCGATAACGAAGAAGACCGTTGAACTACATGGCGGAACGATTGAGGTTCAAAGCGAACTTGGCAAAGGGACCACTTTTTATATACGGCTGCCCCTTATGTAATCATTTGTTCATCTTCCATTCATATTGATTGTTTACAATCGGGTCATACCGAATCAAGTAGGAATTGATCGGTAAACAAAAGGAATGGGGGATGAAATGATGTTTTTGGCAATACGTGAACTAAAGCATTCAAAGTTACGTTATCTGCTGATTGGACTGATCATGGTATTGGTCGCTTTGCTTGTCTTTATCATTTCAGGATTAGCTAATGGACTTTCTTCAGATAATGCTTCATCCATACAAAATATGAAGGCCGACTATTTTGTCATGGAGCATGACTCTAAAAATAAATTGAACCGATCGATCATATCCATGGAAAAACTAGATGAAATCCGTGCTTCCTCGGATGTTAAAGCAGCCGAGGGTCTTGGGCAAATGATGACCACATTGAATAAAATCGGGTCAACGGAAAAAACGGATGTCACGATTTTTGCGACCAATGCTAATGGTATTTTAGCACCGAAGGTCATAGAAGGAAGGAACTATGACAATAAGAAACAAGGTGAAGTAGTTGCTGATCGTTCTTTAAAAGAGGTTGGCTATAAATTAGGTGATTCACTCAAAGATGACCTATCAGGTAAGGTTTTCACCATTGTTGGTTTTACAGAAAAGCAGTCTTACAGCCATTCACCTGTTGTTTACATGAATGTTAAGGGATGGCAGGAGATTAATCCTGCATTGAAAAACCAAGGGGAGGATTCAATCAGCACCATAGCAGTGCAAATGGATTCGAAGGCAGAAGAGAATGTACGTGAATCATTGCCTGAGGATGTAACGCTCATTTCTAAAGATGAATCCCTTCAGAGTATACCAGGGTTCAAAGAGGAACAGGGCACATTGACGATGATGATCGCTTTCTTGTTTGTCATAGCAGCATTCGTTTTGGCTGTATTCTTTTATGTGATTACCTTGCAAAAAACGAATCAATTCGGAGTTCTTAAAGCACTCGGGGCCAATACGGGCTACCTGGCAAAAAGTATTATTGGTCAAGTAATGCTGCTTGCAGTGACATGCATAGCCATCAGTGTTGCCCTGACATATGTCGTCACGTTAATCATGCCAGAGGGAATGCCATTCGTATTGAGTACCGATTTGGTCATTAAATATTCCGTGTTACTTTTGGTTGTATCCCTATTGGGTTCGCTGCTATCACTATACCGAGTAGCGAAGATAGACGCGATCGAAGCAATAGGGAGGGTATCATGATGAGGGATAAACTATTATTTGAAAACGTCAGTAAGATTTATGGGGAAGGCATTAATAAGGTGACAGCCCTTGATAATATTTCCCTGAATGTGAAAGCGGGGGAATTCGTCGCGATCGTGGGTCCTTCAGGCTCAGGAAAAAGTACTTTTCTTTCAATAGCGGGTGCGTTACTATCTCCGAGCGAAGGTCGCTTACTGCTGAATGATGAGGATATTACATCACTATCCTCAAAGGAATTGACTCGGGTGCGCCTTGAAAAGATCGGGTTTGTATTCCAGTCATCGAATCTTGTTCCATATTTAACTGTACGAGATCAGCTGCTGCTCATTTCCGAACTGATTGGCAAGCGGGATAAAAAAACTGTGAAAAAAGCGGACGAATTGCTTAGCCATCTTGGACTTGGAAATCGGGCAGATCACCTGCCTGAAGCACTGTCGGGCGGAGAGCGGCAGCGTGTAGCCATCGCCCGTTCGCTGATGAATGATCCTGAAATCATTTTAGCGGATGAACCAACGGCAAGTCTTGATTCCAAAAGAGGCAGGGATGTTGTTGAAATGCTTGCACATGAGGTGAAGTCAAGAAATAAAGCGGCCATCATGGTAACGCACGATGAAAGAATGCTAGATTTATGTGATCGAGTGGTCAATATTACAGATGGCAAGGTATTTGGATGAGTTATACCTAAAACACACGCCCCCTTGAGTTGAATCAAGGGGTAACTGGGCCGCCGCCTCTCCAAAGGAATTAGGAGAGGCGGCGGCCTGAATTCTCTGAAATACTAGATGGAACCGTTATAAATAATTTTATAGGAACGGGCTGCAAATATGTAAGCAAAGGCAAAGGCATATTTTATATATGGCTATAAGAAAAGGATATTATGCTGGTATCCCAGACCGTTCTCTTCGGATTAATTATGTTTTTTAATTTTAAAGAACAAACAGTGATAAGTTGCTTTCACACCTGATTCTTCTCGGTATTCTGTGTCGTATATGTTGATTAACTCTCGAAAAAAAGCGGGGCGTTGGCAGTAGTTTTCTTTGTTGCTGTTAGCTGCACCAATCTTTTTGATTGAAGTGAAAAATTCACGTACTGTCTGAAAGTACTCTGGTTCAAGCGTTTCCATTTTTGTTATCTCTATTGGAAATGCTGATGAAAAAGGGATTGCTTCTTCACAAACCTGCGATAATTCTTCTAGAGTATAAAACATTTGGCCAGGTGAACTATCAATGGTAAGTTGAAGCTTTTCTTTCGCATGTTCATACGACATATGAAGCTCTTGAAAGGTTTTAGTTCCGAACGTTGAAAATATCAGGCATCCTTCAGGCGTTAAACGCGCAGACAATTTTTCAAGGGTTGCAGGAAGGTTATTCAGCCATTGAAACGTGGCATTGGAAATAACTAAGTCATAGTTTTCATTAAGTTCCATTTCTTCGATGTCAGCACATAAAACAGTAACACGGTCTTCCTTTGTCAGTCCTTTCGCCACTTCAACCATTCCTGGTGCTAAATCAACAGCCGTAATAACAGCATTAGGAAATGTTTTAACGAGTAACCTGGTCAAGTAACCAGTGCCGCAGCCAATTTCAAGAATATTAATTCTTTGACTGGGGTTTTTTTGAGGAAGTAGATCAACCAATTGTCTCGCCATATTTTTTTGAACATTTGCATACGCATCATATGTTTTCGCATGTTCACTGAACCGCTTACTTAACAATCGTTTATCAATCATGAATGTACTCCTTTTTGAATGAATGTTTTCATGAGCTGCACACATTCCTGTGGTTTTGTGAAAAAGGGAATATGACCAGTTCCTTCCATAATGTGGAATTCAGCTTCCCCACCCAGATTTTCTTTAATGAAAGTTGAGGCTTCGAGTGGGCAAATTTTGTCTTCCATTCCATGAATCAATAAAAAGGGGGTTTTAACCTGAGCGAGCTTTACTCTTACGTCTTTCTGAAGTAAATAATCCAAGCCTATAAGAAGCGAAAACACATCATCTCCTTGAAACTCGCGTTGAATTGTCGCATTGAATTGATGATAAAAACCTTCTTTTTTTTCTGCTTCGGAAAACATTGCTTCATAAAATGAAATCAAAGTCTTCTCTTTATTACGCTGTAGTTGTTTCTTCATGCGCTCGACAATAAGTGGATTCCAACCAAATGAATAGTTTTCATCCGTGGTAAACCGACTCGTTGCACCAATTAGTATAAAACCTTTTATTTTTTCTCGATATGAGCTTATAAGTTCAAGTGATACGAGTGCCCCTAATGACCAGCCAAGTAAAAAAATAGGACCATCGATGGAAGCGATTGTGTCGATGACTCGTTCTTCAAAGTCATTTAGTGTTTTCGTATCTCTCCATTCTATAAATGAAAGGTTAAATGCTTCAGACAGCGGTTTGATTAACGGTTTAAATGCTCCTTCTTCCATTCCCCAGCCAGGAAGCATGATTAAATTCGGCTTTTTCATTCAATAACACCCATTTCTTTTCCAATAATAGAAACCTTTTTAACTGCCCAATCAAGATCTTCTTTATTGTGGAGAGCTGTCACGGTAAACCGGATTCTCGCCTCATTTTCAGGAACGGTCGGCGGTCTGACAGCAATGGCTGCAATTCCTTCTTTCTGCAAACGTTTGGCAAATTTCATCGTTTTTTCGTTTTCTCCGATGACAATAGGAACAATCTGTGATTGACTCCCACAAATATTAAACCCGTAATATGTGAGTTCTTTTCTAAAGTATTCCGAATGTGTTTGGAGCAGTGCACGGCGCTCTGGTTCTTCTTGCACAAGGTCAATCGCTGTTTTTATAGCACCGAGTATGGCAGGGGGAAGTGCAGTTGAATAAATGAATCCGCGCATGCGATTTTTTAAATAGTCAATAAGCCATTTTTTTCCGACAACATAGGCTCCGAATGAACCAAGCGCTTTACTGAATGTTCCCATTTGGATATCAATTTTATTTTGAAGATGGAGATGACAGGCATAACCTTCGCCGTTTTTACCGTAGATGCCGCTTCCGTGTGCATCATCTGTCATTAAAATTGCGTTATAACGCTCTTTTAATCGAACAAGGTCTTCAAGATAAGCAAAGTCACCGTCCATGCTGAAGACCGTATCCGTCACGATTAATTTACGTGCTTCAATTGATGATTTTTTCAATAATGCTTCTAAATGATCTAAATCATTATGCCGATATCGCATATGCTTCGCACGGCTCAAAAGAGCTCCGTCGACAATGCTTGCATGATTCAATTTATCACTATAAATAAAATCGTTACGAGACAGCAGGGTGGAGATAATTCCTAGGTTTGCGTTATATCCACTGTTGATAATAAGACCTGCTTCTGCTTTCTTCCAATTGACAAGAGCTTGTTCTGCTTGATCGTAAAGGGGATGATTGCCAATGATTAAACGTGAAGCCGTTGCTCCTGCACCATATGTATGTACTGCATCAACCATAGCCTTTTTCAACCGTTCATCTCCTGCATATCCTAAATAGTTATTGGAAGCAAGGTTTAGCATCCTATGGCCATTAATCAAAAGCCATGGTTTCTCGGCAAATACAGTTGTGACGAGTTCACGTTTTTGCGATATCTCTTCTAAATAAGCCAGTTCTTTCTTTATTTTATCTTCCCAAGGTAATTGTTTTTCACTGTGCATGGACATTCTCCTTTTGTTATATGTTAACTTAAATTTATTTTAGTTAACATATAAAACATTCTAATCATGACTCTATAAAACTGTCAAGCTTTGAAAAGGAACCCGATTATAAAATAATTATCCATAAATCAGGGAGATAACGAGGGGCGAAAGAGGAGAACTATTATCAGCATTCTGATTAGAATTTGTCCTTTGAACCATGTAGTGGAGCAGTAGAGTTTGACCATAACAATAAGTTGAAAGGGGGATTATGATGGCTGCTGTTTTCCATGGGCAGCAGCTTTGTTAAGCTAATGTCTAAAAGAGCTTAGAAAAATTTAGTGCCCTTATACGTATTAAGCTTATTCATTGAAGATAATCTAACTACCAAGGTAGTCTTTTTGTTAAACCTTCAAATCTTTGAAGGATTAAATGGAATTCCATGTTACTATAGAGCAGTGAAATTAACCTATTTCTTTTCACATTAACAATTACATAAAGGAAGGTAATTAAATATGAAAAAGATTTCTTTAGATGTTTTATTTATATTAATAGGAGCTTTTATTTTCGCTTTGGCAATAAATCTTTTCGTTATTCCCAATGAACTTGGTGAGGGAGGAGTCACGGGGATAACCATCATTTTATTTTATCTTTTTGAGTGGTCACCAGGGCTGTTAAGTTTGATCATTAATGCTTTCCTGCTCATTGTCGGTTATAAATATCTGTCGAAAATGACAACGATTTATACCATCATCGCCGTTGCATTCAACTCGCTTTTCCTTCATTTAACCGAAAGTTGGAATATATCTTCCGATGAAATTGTCATCAATGCGATATTTGGCGGGGTTTTTGCTGGAGCAGGGATTGGAATAATCATTCGAGTTGGAGGTACGACTGCCGGTACAACGATCCTAGCCCGAATTACGAATAAATATTTGGGATGGAGCTTAAGTTATGGACTTCTGTTTTTCGATTTAATCGTTGCGTTCTCATCTTATTTCATCATTGGCGCAGAAGGTCTGATGCTTACTATCCTAATGCTTTATATTGGAACAAAAACGATGGAATTCATCATTGAGGGATTGAACCCGAAAAAAGCGATTACCATCATATCAAATGAAGCGGACCAGATTGCAAAACAAGTGACGGTATTGATGGACCGAGGGGTAACCGTTTTTAGCGGTCATGGATACTATACAAAAGCATCCAAGGATATTTTATATATCGTTATAAGTAAGCAAGAGGTGCTCAAGTTAAAGAGAATTGTGCAGTCAACGGATAGCAATGCTTTCATAGCCATACATGACGTTCGGGATGTATTTGGTGAAGGATTCCTGGATATCTCGAAGTCCTGAAGCGATTGGTTAGTTCGAAATGAAAAGGCCTAATAGGCTTTTTTATTTTGCAATGTAAAAAAATCTGTAAATTCCGAATAATTTGTTATATTATGTAAGTAAGAAACCACACACCCTGAGGAATGCAGCCATTAAATATGGAGGTGTCTAAGATGATCCTTTTAAAAGTGGATGACAGAAAGTTTGGGAAAAGCAATATCAAGTACAGTGTAGTTGATAAGGAAACGAATGAATTGATCATTAGTGGTGTGTTTAAAGAATTTGGACAGGCAAGCGATAAATATTATGAACTGAAAGATGAATATGGTTCATCCAATGTACAGATGGTATTGAAGTGAAAAGAGGGGGACCGTTGGGTTTCCCTTTTTGGGTACTAATGTCAGAGGTGAAAATGGCCCGTACAAAAAAATAGTTTTTATAACCGTTTAAAGGAATATTCAATGGTTTCTGAATCATATAATTAGATTGAGAAGGTTTTGAACATCCTTTTTTTACAATATACTACAATTTAATTGTAAAGTATGGAATTTGGTGGTAATATAAAGCGCATAAATGTAAACGTTTGCAAAAGAGTTTGTGGGGAGGTGATGTAAAAGAAGTACGATAGACTATTCATATCGTAGAACGAAAGGTTTTTATTTTACTATTTTATGCAAACGTTTTCTTAAAATTGCATGAATATTATGAAAAAAGGGAGAGTCGGTAGGCATGAATCGTAAAAAATGGTACGGGGGAATCTTTTCTGTTTTATTAATTTTTAGTGTGATTTTGGCTGGATGCTCTTCTTCTACTGGTGGAAACAGCGACTCTAAGGATAAAGTGACTCTGGATATTTTTCAATTCAAGGTAGAATTCAAGTCGCAATTCGAGGCATTGGTGAAACAATATGAAAAAGAAAATCCAGATGTGAAGATCAAGATATCGACAGTTGGCGGTGGAAATGATTATAAATCAGCCATTACGGCAAAGTTCGCTTCAGGTGAGGAGCCAGCGGTTTTTAACATTGGCGGACCGGTAGATGTCAAACAATATAAAGATAGATTATTAGATTTAAAGGACACGAAGGCAGCGGCAGCAGCACTTGATGGCACTTTGGATGGCGTGGAAGAGGACGGGCAAGTTCTTGGACTTCCATTTAACCAGGAAGGATACGGCTTGATTTATAACAAACGGATATTTAAGGAAGCCGGAATCAATCCTGAAGAAATTACAAGTTATGCAGCATTAGAGGCGGCAGTTAAGAAAATGGATTCACAGAAAGACAAATTGAAAATCGATGCAGTTTTCGCTTACCCGGTTAAAGAGAAGTGGGTGACAGGGAACCATTTATCCAATGTATTCTTAGCGCCGGAGTTTGATGGGAATGTGTTAAAAGCAAGCAAGTCTCCAACTGTTAAATTCACGGATGGTGACAAGTTTAAACAAATGGTCGATATCCAAAATAAATATTCCGTCCAGCCGACAACAAGTCTTGATTACTCCCAACAAGTGGAAGAGTTGTTCTCACTTGAAAAGGTTGCAATCATTCAGCAAGGTAACTGGGTGTATAACACAGTATATGATATGGACCCGGAATTAGCGGAAAAAGGCATCGGTATCATTCCGATTCCTAATGGAGACAAAGCAGGAATGCCGGTCGGCGTACCGAACTATTGGGCAGTGAACAAGAAATCGGATGAAAAGGTACAGGAAGAAGCGAAGAAGTTCCTCGACTGGATGTATACATCTGAAGAAGGGAAAAAAGCCGTTTTGGAAGATTTTAAATTCATTCCTGCTTATGAAGGATATGATGTAGAAAAAATAGCCGATCCAATTTCAAAAGAAATTTATAAATACTCCCAAGATGGAAACACGATTGGGTGGGTGTTTAATGGATATCCGGTTGGTTGGAATGATGACCTTGGTGCAAGTGTCCAAAAGTACGTAACTGGTAAATTGACGTGGGATGAACTTGTCCAACAGAACATTGAAAATTGGGAGAAGATTCATAGCAAGTAAGTGTTCGGAATGGCAAATGACCAATCGGCATGAAAAGTGTGTCGATTGGTTGTTCCTGTTACAAGAAAGTAGCTAAGGGAAATTGCGTAAATAAGGTATACATCATTTACTAACTAGTCATGATCGATGATTTTTAATATTTTTTGAAATCCGTTATCTATTAAATCATTTCAAGGAGGTCGGTTTCGTTGAGGAATCGGGATGCCGCATATTGGCTGTTTTTGACACCTGTTCTTGCTGCACTCATTTTGGTGGTGATCGTGCCACTCATCTACGGATTTTATTATTCCTTTACGAATTGGAACGGTCTAGGGACGCCAGCTTTCATCGGTCTTAAGAATTATATGGATTTGTTTACGGATAGAGGGTTTCTGGATACATTTTGGTTCACCATTAAATTTTCCGTAGCGGCAATTGTTGTAATCAATGTCATCGGTTTAAGTTTGGCTCTTATCGTGACATCGAAAATCAAATCAAGCAACATACTGCGGACAGTTTTCTTTATGCCCAATTTAATTGGCGGCTTGATCCTAGGTTTTATTTGGCAGTTCATTTTCATTAAGGTCTTTGGTGCGATTGGTGACTTGACTGGGATCGAGGCATTTAATGGATGGTTATCAACGACAGAAACAGGTTTTTGGGGATTGATCATATTAACGTCTTGGCAAATGGCCGGGTATATCATGATCATTTATATTGCATATCTGCAGGCTGTTCCTGAAGACTTGATCGAAGCGGCAAAAATTGATGGGGCTAACAGCTTCCAGCGTTTTCGCCATATCACCTTCCCGCTTGTGGCACCTGCTTTTACCGTCAGTTTGTTTTTGACGCTGTCCCACTCGTTCAAGATTTATGATCAAAATCTTTCTTTGACGAACGGAGCTCCCTATAATTCAACCGAAATGGTCGCGATGAACATTGTAAAATCCGCTTTCACCGAAAATGATATGGCATATGCACAGGCAAAAGCCGTAATCTTTTTCGTAATTGTGGCAGCAGTTTCTTTAACACAAGTGTATATCAATAAGAAAAGGGAGGTTGAGCTGTAATGAAAAAAAAATGGAAGCTATGGCTGGTTGGATTCATCGGTTTCATTTTAGCTGTAATATGGCTCACTCCGTTTTATTTAATGATTGTCAATGCTTTTAAAATGAAGCGGGATATATTTGCCGATACACTGGGACTGCCTGAAACCTGGACATTCGAAAACTTCATTCAAGCTTTCGAGCAATTGGATTTCCTCCGGACTTTATTCAATTCTTTATTGATATCGGGCGTCAGTGTTGTCATTATTATCATCTTTTCTGCGATGGCCGCATATGCACTTTCCCGAAACAAAAGTAAAATAAGTTCCTTGCTTTTCTTTGTGTTTGTAGCAGCCATGTTGATTCCGTTTCAGTCTGTGATGATACCGCTTGTTGCCCAATTTGGTCAGCTGGGGATGTTGAACAAGGCCGGACTGATTTTCATGTATTTAGGTTTTGGCTGCAGTCTTTCCATATTCCTATACCATGGTACATTAAAAGGGATTCCCCTCTCTCTTGATGAAGCAGCTAAAATTGATGGTGCTAACCGGTTTCAGGTATTTTGGTATATCATCTTTCCATTATTAAAACCGATGTCCATTACAGTTGGGATCTTAAATGTCATTTGGATATGGAATGACTATTTGTTGCCATCCCTTGTTATTGGTGGCGAGGGATCGGAGACCATTCCGCTTAAATTGTTCTTCTTTTTCGGGCAATATACGAAACAATGGCATCTTGCCTTGGCTGGACTTACTTTATCCATCATTCCAGTCATCATTGCGTATTTTTTTGCTCAAAGGCAAATTATCAAAGGAATTGCAGATGGAGCCGTTAAATAACTATTTAAATATAGGGAATATTAAACCATAAGCGGTGAACGGGAAGTGGTGATGAATATGTCTGTTACAATAAAGGACGTTGCCAAAAAAGCGAATGTCGCTCCATCAACGGTATCGCGTGTAATTCATAACAGCCCGACAATAAGTGAAAAGACAAAGCGTAAGGTACGCAAGGTATTAAAAGAAATGGGCTATCATATGAATGAAAATGCCCGCAACTTAGTCACGAAGTCCACAAAAGCCATTGGAATCGTCATGAAAAGTTCCGCAAGGGAATCACTTTATAATCCCTTTTTTCCAGAAGTGATCCGAGGCATCGGGGATTTCTGCAATAAAGAGGGGTACAGCCTTTCCCTGACAACCGGCGAGACGGAGGATGCCATCTTTGAGGATGTCGTGAAAATGGTTCAGGGCAGAAGAGTGGATGGCATGATTGTTTTATACTCTAAAAAGGACGATAAAGTAGTGCCATATTTAATAAAGCAAGGCTTTCCGTTTGTTTTGATAGGGAAGCCAAGTACGAACGTCGGCGGCATCACATTCATTGATAACGATAATGTTCAAGCGGCCAGGGAAGTATCGGAGTTTGTAATCAGCCTTGGACATGAGCGAATCGCCTTTTTAGGAGGCAGTCCAGAGTTTGAAGTGATTCAAGCCCGCTTGACAGGGTTTCAACAAGCGATGGAGCAGGCGGGATTAGATGTGCCACAGGAATATATCAAATTGATCCCTTTAAATCGAACAGATGGAATAAAGGCGATTGATGAATTGCTGGAATTAAGTAAGGCTCCAACCGCTTTTTTGGTTATGGATCTTTTATTGGGAGTTCTTTTGCTTGGAGTTTTAGCTGAAAAGAACTTGAAAGTGCCGGAGCAAATTAGTGTCGTCTGTTTTAATCACTCAGAATTCATAGAATTTTTAAGTACGCCGCTTACAACGGTTGATATCCATACGTATCAGTTAGGGTATGAGGCGGCAAAATGCGTGTTCGATCTCATTGCAAATCCTGAAATGATGGAAAAAAGTATAAGGATCCCTACCAAAATCATAAAGCGGGAGTCGCATTTTGTTGCCGAAAAGGAAATTAAATGAAAAATGTAGAAATGTTTTACTAATTAAAGCTTGATTTTTGCTAACATAAATTTACAATATAGATTATCACTATTATTTTTGAAAATTCAACTTTCTGCCAATAAGTATGATCTGATAATCGACTAAGGTTTGATCACGTTTAACGCAAACGTTTGCGTTATGAATAAAGAGGTAATAGTTTAAAATACGAGCAGGAGCAAGATGCCGACAAATTGATATGGAGGAGATTGTTCATGAGAGTCCTAGTATGGAATGAGTTTCGCCACGAGAAAACAAAGCCTGAAGTAGCCGAAGTATATCCAGATGGAATCCATGGGGCAATTTCCGGCTTTTTACAAAGTGAGCAGGTCGAAGTGAGGACGGCCACTCTCGATGAAGAAGAGCATGGATTAACCGAAGAAGCACTGAAACGAACGGATGTACTTCTATGGTGGGGACATGTAGCACATGATGAAGTTCAGGATGAAATCGTTACAAGGGTTCAGAAGCGGGTTCTCGAGGGAATGGGTCTCATCGTCCTTCATTCTGGTCATTTCTCTAAAATCTTCAAACAGTTAATGGGCACGACTTGCGATTTGAAATGGCGGGTGGCGGATGAGAGGGAAAGGCTCTGGGTTGTCGATCCCAGTCATCCGATCGTTGATGGAATCGGGGAATATATAGAGCTTGAGAAGGAAGAGATGTATGGGGAACATTTTGATATTCCTGCACCAGATCAATTAATATTCGTCAGTTGGTTTGAAGGCGGGGAGATCTTCAGAAGCGGTTGCACGTATCAGCGGGGAAAAGGAAGGATTTTCTATTTCCGTCCAGGTCATGAAACATATCCGACTTACCATAATCCAGAGATTCAACGGGTAATTAAGAATGCCGTTTATTGGGTCAAGCCAGAATTTGGAATGGTAACGAACTATGGGAAAGCCGAACCGTTGGAATCCATATCAACAAAGAGCTGAAGTGAAGGAGAGAACAGAATGGGCAAAGTGAAGGTAGGAGTCATTGGATGCGGGAGTATCGCAAAAAATAGGCATTTTCCGGAGTATGATGCACATAAGGGAACTGAAATCATTGCCGTTTGTGATATTGTGCCAGACCGGGCGAATGCAGCAGCACAAAGGTATGGCGCCCAAGCATATACTGATTATATAGAACTTTTGAAAAATGAGGAGATTGAAGCGATCAGTGTATGTACACCGAATTACCTGCATGCAGGCATCACAGTTGCGGCCTTGGAAGCAGGTAAGCATGTTCTTTGTGAAAAACCAATGGCCACTTCTTTAGATGAAGCTGAAAAAATGAATGAAGCATCAGCGAAAAGCGGAAAAATACTAATGATTGGTCATAATCAGCGTTTTGTTCCTTCGCATCAAAAAGCGAAACAGCTTATTGAGAGTGGGAAGCTAGGAAAAGTCTATAGCTTCCGGACGGCCTTTGGACATTCCGGGCCAGAAACCTGGAGTGTGGACGGACGGGAAAGCTGGTTTTTTAAAAAGGATCAGGCAGTCATTGGTGCAATGGGCGACTTAGGCGTCCATAAAGCTGATTTATTAAGGTATCTCCTTGGAGAGGAATTTGTTGAAGTGGGAGCCTTTGTGGAAACGACTGCCAAGAAAAACACAGACGTTGATGACAGTGCGGCCTGTATTCTCCGGACGGAGAGCGGTATCATCGGTACTCTTACCGCCAGCTGGTCTTATGCAAAAGAAGACAATGCGACGGTCATTTATACGGAAAAAGCGGTATTGCGCCTTGAAGACGATCCGAAATACTCACTGATCATCCATCATGATGATGGAAAGACAGAAACCATCCAATTAGGAAGCATCCAGACAAATGATTCTGATGGACAGCATGATTCCGAAGTGATCAGCCACTTTGTAAAATGTGTGGTGAACAATGAGGAGCCTCTTGTCTCCGGAGTTGAAGGGTTAAAATCATTAAAAGTCATTCTTGGCGCGATGGAATCAAATGCATCCCGAAAAATCATCCGCTTATAAAGGGGTTTATAGTCATCATGTACAAATTAAAAATGGGTATTATCGGTGCTGGCGGAATTGCCCAAAAAAGGCATATCCCAGCTTTTCAAAAATTTCAAGATAAGGTAGTTTTATACGCCATCCAGGATATAGATGAAATGAAGGCGAGAGAAGTGGCACGTGAATTTCATATCGAGAAGGTTTTCACCAATTATGAAGAAATGTTTGCTGAAGTGGATGCTGTTACGATTGCAACGCCAAATAAGTTCCATGCGGAGATTTCAATTGCTGCCCTGCAAGCGGGTGTACATGTGTTATGCGAAAAGCCGATGGCCATTACAACTGAGGAATGTAAGGCAATAACCGAGGCTGCAAACATATCGGGTAAAGTGTTATCGACTGCTTATCATTACCGCTTCATGAAGGAAGCCCAGGCTGCAAAGAAAATGATTCAGGCCGGTGAAATCGGTGAGCCATATGTAGCGCGTGTACAGGCAATCAGACGCCGAAAAGTCCCTGGCTGGGGAGTATTTACAAGCAAAGAATTGCAAGGCGGGGGAAGCGTAATCGACTACGGCTGCCATTTGCTTGATTTGGCTTTATGGCTGATGGATGACCCAGAACCGATTGAAATCGTAGGTTCGACATATAATTATGTCAGTAAGGGTGTCGATCAGGTCAATCTATGGGGGAATTTCGATGCATCGGTATTTGAAGTGGATGACCATGCCACGGCTTATATCAAATTTGCCAACGGAGCATCTTTATTATTCGAAACTTCTTGGGCCGCGAATATCCGTGAAGAAGCAACTGTTTTGAGTTTATCCGGAACACAGGGCGGACTTGATGTGTTCCCATTAGTCTTGAATCAGGCTAAACACGGCATGCTATTAAATAGTGAGGCAGTATGGATGCCAGGGGAGGATACACCAGACCTGCAGCAGGCAGAGAACTTTATTGACAGCTGCCTAGGATTGGTGGAACCATTGGTAAAACCATCGGAAGCCATGAAAGTTTCAAAAATAATCGAAGCCATTTATCAAAGCTCGGCAAGTGGGAAGGTCATGAGCATAAACTAAAGAAAAGGTGAGGTGGGGCTTGTGAAATTAGGGGTTTTTACCGTGCTATTTGCTCAAAAATCATTCGAGGATATGCTTGATTATGTTGCGGATTCCGGATTAAAAACAGTTGAAATCGGTACAGGCGGGTATCCAGGCAATATCCATTGTCCACTCGATGAACTGCTGGATAGTGAAGAAAAGCGCCAAAAATACCTGGAATCCGTTCAAACAAGAGGATTAACGATCAGTGCATTCAGCTGCCACGGCAATCCGATCTCTCCAGATAAAGCGTTCGCCAAAGAAAGTGATGAAACACTGATTAAAACAATCAAGCTTGCATCCTTACTAAATGTCCCGGTCGTCAATACCTTTTCTGGTACAGCTGGTGATCACGAAGGAGCTAAATATCCAAACTGGCCTGTCGCCCCATGGCCCAATGAGTATACAGATGTGCTGAAATGGCAATGGGAAGAAAAATTGATCCCCTATTGGAAAAAAGTAGCCGCCATTGCCGATGAACACAATATAAAAATTGGACTTGAACTGCACGGTGGTTTTCTCGTTCACACACCCTACACCTTGTTAAAACTGCGGGAAGCTACATCGGATGCAATAGGAGCCAACCTAGATCCAAGCCATCTTTGGTGGCAGGGCATCGAGCCAGTCGGAGCCATCAAAATTCTAGGGAAAGCGGGGGCAATCTACCACTTCCACGCAAAAGACACATACTTGGATCAGGATAATATCAATATGTATGGATTAACCGACATGCAGCCATATGGAAATGTCCAAAGCCGCGCCTGGAACTTTCGCTCAGTAGGATGCGGACACAGCCTGCAAGATTGGTCCGACATCATGAGCGCCCTTCGCACATACGGTTACGATTACGTCGTCAGCATCGAACACGAAGATCCGCTGATGTCAGTCGAAGAAGGATTTCAACGGGCGGTAACCAATTTAAAAACTGTCCTCATCAACGAAAGTCCAACTGATTTATGGTGGGTATAATTTTATAGCCGATTACGAGCAGCCTATTAGAGGTTGCTTTTTATTTTGGCCATTAAAAGAGCGGAATTCACGAGTAAATGAGCGGAACTCACGAGTAAAAGTGCGAAACTCACGAGGAAATGAGCGGAATTCGCGAGTAAAAGTGCGAAACTCACGAGTAAATGAGCGGAATTCACGAGTAAAGTGGAATTCACGAGTAAAAGTGCGAAACTCACGAGTAAAAGTGCGAAACTCACGAGTAAATGAGCGGAATTCGCGAGTAAAAGTGCGAAACTCACGAGTAAAAGTGCGAAATTCACGAGTAAAGTGGAATTCGCGAGTAAAAGTGCGGAACTCACGAGTAAATGAGCGGAATTCACGAGTAAAAGTGCGAAACTCACGAGTAAATGAGCGGAATTCACGAGTAAATGAGTGGAATTCACGAGTAAATGAGCGGAATTCACGAGTAAAAGTGCGAAATTCGCGAGTAAAAGTGCGAAACTCACGAGTAAAAGTGCGAAACTCACGAAAAGTGCGAAACTCACGAGTAAATGAGCGGAATTCACGAGTAAAAGCGTGAAATTCACGAGTAACTGTGGAACTCACGAGTAAAATTGCAGAATTCACGAGTAAAAGTGCGAAATTCACGAGTAAAAGTACCCAAAAAGAACAAAATAGCAATTTTATTGCTGAAAAATCTTCTGAAATTAAAAAACGATGCCCCCTGAATTCTGGGAGCATCTCAATAGTTATCTCTGCCTAGGGGTATAATCCAACTCCTTGAATAGTTCCGATAATTCATCTTTGGTCAGGTCGCGCCATTGTCCTAGCGCCAGTCCGTCCAAATGGATATTCATGATTCGGATTCGATGCAAATCACGGACCTCATAACCGAGTGCTGAGCACATACGGCGGATTTGTCTGTTCAATCCTTGCATCAAGGTGATGTTGAATGTATATTTGGTCAATTGCTTAACCTTACATGGAAGTGTTTTCGTATCCAAAATCTCCACGCCGGATGACATATCTTGAATGAAGGAAGCGGTAAGTGGCTTATCCACGGTTACGATATATTCCTTTTCATGTTTGTTTTCTGCACGAAGGATTTCATTTACGATGTCTCCATCATTCGTAAGCAGGATCAGTCCACTAGAGTCTTTGTCCAGCCGTCCGATATGAAAAATGCGAAGCGGATGATTTACAAAATCAACAATATTTCCTTTAATGTGTTTTTCCGTCGTACTTGTAATCCCTATCGGTTTATTCAGTGCAATATAGACATTTTGCTGTTCCACTTTTATTGGCTTGCCATCTACACGAACATCATCCCCGGGTTCAGCTTGACTGCCAAGCTCAGCAACTGTGCCATTAATCGTCACACGGCCATCGGCTATCCATTTATCTGCGCCTCGTCTCGAG
Organism: Peribacillus sp. P4_B1; assembly: GCF_056402395.1. Taxonomy (NCBI): domain Bacteria; kingdom Bacillati; phylum Bacillota; class Bacilli; order Caryophanales; family Bacillaceae; genus Peribacillus; species Peribacillus sp. P4_B1. The sequence goes on along the minus strand of NZ_JBFUHM010000026.1, from coordinate 17,855 downwards.
GTAATTCCGGATTCACTGATATATTTATTGATCCTCAACTAAAGCACACCTTTGCATTCAGATTTTCTTCTTTAAAGGATAACGTAAATCATGCTGGGTAGACAAGGGGAAAAGACAAGAAAGCGTTAGGAGGTTTGAAATTCTGTACATTTTTTACAAGTTTTTCATGACGGCAGCTGGGTATTCTTTTTTCTTTTTACTTGTCAGATAGACACCAATGAAGGCAAGGAGACCGTCCAGGAGTTGGACCAAAGTAATCGGTTGACCTAAAAGTAGGTTAAGAATGGCGGTAAAAACAGCAATCAGATTTAGATAAATTCCAGCCTGGCTTGCATTGATATGACGAAGGGAAATATTCCAGAAAATAAAGGGGCCAACAGATGGGAAGATTCAAATGTATATGAGTCCTGTGAGCTGGAAAATATCCGGAAGGTGTCAATAAAGATATGATAAGTCCGAGTGCATGGAGGGCTGAAATTTTCTCCTTTAACAGCAATCTCCATTATTTCCATACACTCCTCCAATTTGGCTTTTGAATCCATTGTCGAAAATGTAATTATCGGCCCAGAACAGATTGGCCAAGATGAGAAAAAATAAAATAACAATAGATTTTTTCATCAGGCTGCCTCTTCCTTAATTAGTAGAATATTCACTAAATATAGCGAAAATAGAAGATCCTAATCATCTAGTAATGTAAGACGTTCAATTAAGGTTAGGAATAAAGATGGGATAAATCAAGAAAAGGCTGCTCAACAGTGCTGAACAGCCTTTCCTTCTATATACTAAGCGAAAATGGCACTGATTTCGGCGATTTCATCCATGGTTAGATTGACATCCAATGCTTTTAAGTTGCGTGTGACCTGTTCTGGCTTTTTCGCTCCGGGAATCAGGACATCTACCGAGTGCCGAGTTAAATACCAAGCTAGTACCACATCGGCGACATCGGCATGCTTCCTCTTGGCGATCGCCCGTACCTCTTCCACTTTTTGCAGGTTGCTTACAAAGGCTTGTCCTTGGAAAAGCGGACTTTTTGCCCGGCCGTCCTCGAATGTTGATTCTTGATTATATTTGCCGCCGAGAAGGCCGGAAGCAAGGGGGAAATAAGGAATGAAGGAGATATTATTTTCGGCTGTATATGGCAGTAGGTCTTGTTCTGCCTCCCGTTTGAATAGATTGTACTCGGATTGCAGGACATCGACATAGCCGTCTTTATTCGCTTCCTTCAATTGTTCGAACGAAAAGTTCGAGACTCCGATTGACTTGATTTTGCCTGCATCCTTCAATTCCTTTAAGGCACCTACTGCTTCATCTTTAGGAGTACCCTCATCAGGGAAATGGATATAGAATAAGTCGATGTAGTCTGTTTGGAGCCTTTTTAGACTCGAATCCACGGCATTTTTCAGAAAAGCCGGAGAGTTATCAAAGACGATATTGCCATCGGAAAATTTATGTGCCCCTTTAGTGGCAAGTACGATATCCTCGCGTTTGCGACTCTCTTTAAGGATTTCACCGATAAGTTCTTCTGAGCGCTCCGGACCGTAAATGTAAGCTGTATCCCAAAAGTTAATTCCTTCATCAAGTGCCGTTCTCAAGACGTCCCTTCCTGTATCCTCGCTTAGATTAGGGAATAGGTTATGTCCGCCAATGGCATTCGTTCCAAGGCCAATCGGATTTACATACAAATCTGTTTTACCAATACGGGTTTGTTTAGACATATTACTTATCATCTCCTTTAGCCCCATCATAACAAAAAGTGGATGGTGTTTTCCAAAATAAAGCAATGCAGGCCCTCCAAAAAATAAGCAGATGATCTGTAAAATCATCTGCTTCCCTCATTATAATAATGTTTTGATTTCCAACTCCTCAGCTGGAGCTGTTTGTCCGATTTGACTGAGCAGAATGCCAAGGGCTGTACCGACGAGAGCAGGGATGACCCACTCCATGCCGTAAGCGGAAAGGGGAAGGACATCAGTCAAGGTTTGCACGGGTCCTAATTGTAAGCCGAAAGCATTCAGCCCATCCATCAAGGCGAAAACTCCTGTGAAAGTCATTGCACTGCGATAAACCTTCTTCGGGTTTTTGAAATGACGGCTGAAGAATGTTAGGACAATCAGGACGATCGTTAACGGATAAGCCATCACAAGGAATGGTACCGATACTTTCAGAATTTGATTCAGACCCATATTTGAAAGGATGAAACCGACGATTGTTACAATCAGAATGACGCTTTTGTAGTTCAGCTTGGGAAAAAGTTTCGAGAAGTACTGTCCGCAAGCGGTCGTCAATCCGACGACGGTGGTGAAACATGCTAAAGTGAAAATGATGCCGAGAAGGGCCTTCCCGCCAGTTCCAAGTAAAAGGGTGGATGCGACTGTGAGGATATCCGTTCCGTTTTCGAATGACCCATCGGCTGCCATGCGTGCTCCCATTATACCTAAGGAGATATAGACTAATGAAAGCAATGCACCAGCGATGAGACCCGCTTTTACTGTATATCTCGTCAATTGTTTTCGATCGGAAATCCCTCTTTGCTGGATTGAAGTAAGGATGACGATCCCAAATGCCAGGGCAGCTAAAGCATCCATCGTGTTGTACCCTTCAATGAACCCTTTCGAAAATGCTCCTGCTGCATATGCGTCTGTTGGAGCTTTGAATGGAGCATCAAGCTTTACGAATCCGACAACACAGAGAATGACCATGGACAAAAGCAGAATAGGTGTAATCCAGCGTCCCATGAAGGTTTCCATTTTTTTTGGATTCAATGAAATGGCATAAACGATGATGAAAAATATAGTTGTGAATATGAATAGGAACAGGGATTGATTCATTGAGTCACCAAGATATGGCTTGAAGCCCATTTCATAGGCGACATTCGCATTCCGTGGAATGGCTAGAAAAGGTCCGATGCTTAAATAAATGACAACCATGAACAACGTGCTGAATAGAGGATGTACACGTGCCCCGATAGTTTGTGCCCCGCCTTTAACAAGTGAGACGGCGAGAAGCACTAAAATTGGCAGGCCGACTCCAGTGGCGATAAAACCGGTAATGGCTGGCCAAAAATAAGTTCCCGAAGACGCTCCTAAAAATGGGGGGAATATAAGATTCCCCGCTCCGAAGAACATTGAGAAAAGCATTAGGCCGATAAATAATGTGTCTGTTTTTTTCATGGTGATTCTCCTTTTTTTAAAATGATAACTCCCGCCGACTGGCCTGAAAAAGGCTATTTTAAGTGTTTTGTGCAAATAAAAAACTCGCCCCTGAAAATCAGGGACGAGTTTGTGCTCGCGTTACCACCCATATTCCGCACTTCATAAGAAGCTGCGGCACTCAGTCAACGTACGAATTCATACGTGATCCATTGTAACGGCGGAAACCCGTCAAAGCCTACTGCATTTTCAGCTTTGCATCTCAGAGATGATTTTCGGATAGGCCTTGGACATCGACTTCCACCAAATGTCGACTCTCTGTGGAACAGGGTACTAATCTTACTCTTTCTCTTCATAGATTTTATAATATAAAGATAATTTAGCAAATTCTGATTATGAAGTCAACATAATTTATCATTTCATTATTCCTTTTAAGCAGGGAATTAGTCCTCCGTTGGCGAAACTTCCTTTATCGAGGGGTATTTTTTGCAAAAAGAATCGGATATAACTCCCTATTATCTTTCTAACCGCAACTATATTATAATAGAAGGCAGAACACTAAAGGAGACAACATTATGTCTGAAAATAAAAAGTTAAGCCTGGCGGATGCAGTCAAACAAAAACTGGCTCAAAAGCAAGCAGGATCAAGTAAAGATAAACTGGAAACCGGCGTAGTGAAGAAAACGAAACAGCTTAAAAGCCAGTTGACCAAAAAGCCGAATAACCAACGTAAGCGTACAGGGGTATAATCCTAATTTGTCAAAGGACAATGACTGTTCGGAGCTTATCAGAGAGCAGTTACCTTTCACGAATGAGGGTGCTGCTTTTTTATATGAACGATAAAATGGGATATTAGTAATGAGTGGGGTAGAGGATTTGTCTTATTACCGTTTTTAGTTTTAGGTAGTTAAAGGGCTGGACTTCTGGTAATTTAGATGTATAAAGAATGGTTCGCTAAACTTTTCAGATACCGGTTAAACTAGAAAAAACATAATTTCTCGAATATGGAAATGACATCTCTGTATCGGTTCATTAAAATCATTACAGTTCCATTCGTTTCTGTTTTAAAATTGTAAGAGTGGTGACATGTTGTTACCATATTGTTTTGTTAAAATAACATTTTAAGGTTTACAAATGATTTTCTTAACTAAAGGAACCTATTAATTGCATGTTAGGGCTTCTTGACTGCTTTTCAAATTAGTGATTATCCTTTAATTGAAAATATGAAATATATCGGGGGAATAAAGATGGACGAACGGCTGATCGGGAAAAAATATTATGAAACGATGATTGAGGATACAAGGAAACACCCCATTCAAGCTTTGGGTGAAATGTTTCTCGTGGAACAAAAAAAAGAAAGAGCGGATTTAACGGCAATTCGATTCGCTCAAGGTGAAGTATACTTTCAGCACCATGACTTTGAAGCAGCCATTTTTAAATGGGAAAACATAGAAGGTGAACTTGGTTCATGGGCGAAGAAAAACATCGCTGATGCTTATTTTGAACTGGAAATGTATTCAACCGCAGAGGATATTTATAAATCCGTCGATACGAATGAAGCGGTTTTGAAAACGGAGGTTCTTTTGCAACTGTTTTCCCTTTACATAGTTGAATCTAGAAATGATTTGGCTTCCAAAGTCGTGAAAGAAGCAGTAGAGTTTCAACCTGACTATCCGAATGTCACGGAAATCGCACGAGCCTTTTTTGAAGAACAAAAGGATTGGAACAGTGCGGTGGTATTAGCGGCGAATGAAAGTATCCGTACAGAATCAATGGGCTGGTTCGATGTGTTGAAAACGTATATCCAGCAGGGGGTTGCCCAATCGATGGATCCGGACTACTTTTCAACTGTCCTTGGTTCGCTATACACACTTGACCAGGGTCGTTTCGAAAAGGTGACGGTTGCCCTCTGGAAAAATTATAAATATACCGATTCTTATTTTGAATGGCTAAGAGTGATTAATAACTTGATAGATACCATCGAATTAAACCAAGGGGATGTATGGGATGAGCTTTCCGTCTATTACAGGGATGCATATGCAGGCCTGTTGGAAGGAACGCACCTAATCAAAGATTTAAGCCCTGTCGTGCCAAGGTTGCTGGAAAACTGGCTGAAAATCGCAGATGGGGAGCTTTCGCTGTTTGCGGCGGCATCCGCGCTGTCCTGGAATGAAATCTTCCCGGATACGATTAATGCGCTGGTCATTCAGGATGCAGAAAGCCTGCTTTCGAAATCGCCTAAATTGGGAGGCGGACTGGAAGCGGGAGAGAAACTGTTCAATTCTATCATCCAATGGGCTGAAGAGAATGATTTAAGGGTTGGCAATAAGCTTAAATGGATGGTCGAGGGGCTTAAGGATACCGGAAATTTCAATCTTCTTCTTGTGGGAAGTACAGGAAATGGCAAGACATCCTTTATACAGTCAATAGTTGGCGAGAGCATCGCTGCCGAAGATCATTCTTCACTAGTCAGCGTCAAAGACGGGGATGATTTGGAAATCCTTGAAATTACCGATACAGATAGCAAGGTTGTCATGGAGCTAACTGAATTGGATGAAACACGCCGCCAGCGCGGGACTATTGTCGATGTGACGCTTATTAGTGACTATCTTAGAAATAATCGTCTGCGATTATTGGATACACCGGGGTTCAATGGGGAAAAAAGCGTGGAATCGGATTTCCAAGGCTATTTACATGGCAGTGATGGCCTGATGTTCGTTCTTGATGCCCGGGCGCCTTTCACCGGTAGTGAACGGGACCTGTTATTGGAAATTCAAATGATGGCTCCGAAACTGCCGATTCATTTCTTATTAAATAAAATGGATACGATATACAGTGATCAAGTCGCGGTCCGGATGGAAGACGAAACATGGGATAAAGTGAATGCATATTTCCCGAATGCGAAAGTGTTCGCTTTCTCTAAACTTTATGACAGCAAGCAGCAGTTGAATGACCTTTCTGCATTCCTTCAATCGAATTATCAAGATGATAATTGGAAAGAAAGAAGGTCTGAAAAAATCCTTGCTTTCATTCGTAAAACTTTATCTTATCTGTTAGAAAAACGGACAGCCAATGAACGGAAATGCGAGCATTCCATCTCTTGGAATGAACAGATGGAAGTCAAATTGAATGGTGCGGTCAATCAACTGGCTGATTTAGAAAAAGAAAAAAGTGAAAATATCATAAGGTCGTACCGTGTGCTTAAGGATGAAGTGAAAAGTCAGCTTTCTTCTAAAATTCCTGAATTACTGAGGGATTGCTCTAAATCGTTAACGGAAAGCAGTGATTTCAGTCAGGTCCATATACAGTTGAACCATGAAATGAATGAGCGGATTCAAGCCTTCATTTCTGACAAGATCATGCCTCAATATTACCGTTCTCTTCAAGATTGGATTGCTAGTTCCCAAATGGAGTTCTCACAAAGCCAACAGTTTATGGATGAGATGAGTGCCGGATTCAATGAATTATACAAAGAAGAACGGATTATGCTGGCAGGTGACTTCAGGGTATTGGATGACTGGCGCCGTGATGCCGACCGGATGACAAGCAGTATCCGCATCGATGACGTTAATATCCTTTTGCGAAGGACTCCATCACAATTGCTGCTTAAAGGAGCAGGAAAGCTGTTTGGGGCAATACCGCAAAATAAAGCCAATATGTACAATCGTTATAAGAAATACTTGGAAAGTGAAGATTACCAGGATGTTGCGGAAATGATCACTGAACGCTTCCTTACCCAATTTGGATTGTTTGAAAAATCTTTAGATCGGGACATCTCACTTTTCTATCGCAGCTCATTTGCCTTACTTCAAAAAACAATAGAGCAAACGCAGACTGAAATTAAAGACTACCAGGCTGCATTGGAGCATATGAAAGAAAATCCGGAAGTTTACCGTGATCCGATCACTGTGTTCGAAGTGAAACTACGTCAGTTGGAGAGACTTGAAAAAATTGAGAAAAAGCGTCTAGCCCAGCTTCAAAGAAAATAAAAAGTAGCAGGAAACATTTCAAATATTCGAAAAACTATTGACTTTACGACTATATCCCTATAAAGTGATAATTACGAAAAACGTAACACGATATATTCTCTTATCAAGAGTGGCGGAGGGACTGGCCCTAAGATGCCCAGCAACCGTTCCATTAGGAATTGGTGCTAAATCCTGCAAAACAGAAATGTTTTGACAGATAAGAGAGGGATAAGTCTGCAATACAGCTGATTAAACCTCTCTATTACTAGAGAGGTTTTTATTTTATGATTTACACCAACTTAACTGATAAGAATAATAGGAGAATGTGGAGGGAAACAAGATGGGAAGATCTATTAAAGGGATATTCGTTTCAGCCATCGCTTCGGCGTTGCTTTTAACGGGTTGTTCTACAGGACAGAGTTCCACAGAATCGAAGAAAGAAGAAAAAGTATCATTTGAAAATGTACCGGAAAGATTTGCTGATGGGGAAGGGGCCAAAATCAAAGTGATCCGTAAAATTGGCGGTGATGATCATACGGCCCAATACCTTGCTGGAGCGAAGGAAGAAGGAGAAGCAATGGGCTTTCAAGTGGATACGTATACAGCCAATGGGGATACGGCTAAATTCCATGATGCGATCGCGCAGGCTTTGCAGGAAGATTATGACGGCTATATCATCTCCCATGGTGATGATGCAGCAACAGTGAATGACGTTCAAAAGTTGGTTGATGCAGGTAAAAGCGTTGTCACATTCGATTCAAATAGCGATTTATCTAAAATAGAAGGTGTGACATTAACTTCACAGGATGATGAAGCGCTGGCAACACTGGCTTTCGATAAACTGATAAAAGAACAGAAAGGTGAAGCGGCGATTGCTTACCTTTGGGTGGATGGTTTTCCTCCAATGGTGAGAAGAAATTCAGTTTATCAGGAAAAATTAAAAGAAAACCCTGGAATTAGGGAAGTCGAAAGATTCGGAGTGGCATCTGCAGATACTTCGGTTCAAACACAAAATGCAGTAGCCGCAATGCTGAATAAATACCCAAAAGGTAAATTGGATGCCATTTTCGCAACATGGGATGCCTTCGCTATCGGTGCCGCCCGGGCGATTAAAGAAGCGGGCCGCGATGAAGTGAAGATATACGGAATTGATGTATCGAATGCAGATCTTCAGGAAATCCAATCGGCCGCTAGCTCATGGTCCTACACGGCAGCCGTCGATCCCAAGTTGATTGGTGCAGTGAATATGAGGATATTGGCAAAAAAATTAGCGGGCGAAAAAACACCGCAAACCTATGACTTAGAGGCTTCACTTATTTCACAAAAGCAAATCCAAGCCTCAAAAGAAGCCGTTAACATGGCAAATCTGTCTGGTATTGTCGAAGGATGGGGTGTATCAACGGAATTTGAAGAAGATTGGATGAAAGTTTTGAAAGCTCATTATAAAAAGTAAAAGGGGACACTCTCTTGCAAGTGAAGGGAGTGTCTGTTCAATAAGGGGGAATGGACATGGGCACGCAACTAGAAATGAAGAAAATCTCGATTGAATTTCCAGGAGTGAAGGCGCTTAGTGAAGTTGACTTTTCTATACAATCAGGGGCAACCCACGCATTGGTCGGTGCAAACGGAGCAGGGAAATCGACGTTAATGAAGGTTTTATCGGGAGCCCATGTTCATTATTCAGGTGACATTTTTATTGATGGGATAAAGCAGAATATCCGCTCGCCCAAAGCGGCGCAGGAACAGGGTATTCAAATAGTTTATCAGGAAGTAGATACGGCCCTCATCCCTTATTTAACCGTTGGGGAAAATATAATGTTGAATGATATGGTCCAAAACATGGGAAAAAAACAGATAGTTCAATGGAAAGAGCTGCACAACCAAGCCTCTTTAATTCTTGAAGATATGAAAATTCGTGTCCCTTCGAAAAAGCTGGTAAGAGACCTTACCTTGGCTGAAAAACAGATGGTCCTGATAGCAAGAGCCGTTTCGACAGAATGCAAATTCCTGATTCTCGACGAACCAACTGCTCCGTTAAGTCATATAGAAACGACAGAACTTTTTCGAATTGTAAATGAATTAAAGCAAAAAGGTGTTGGAGTCATTTTCATTTCACATCGTCTGCCTGAGATTTTTGAAATCTGTGAGGAAATTACGATCATGAGGAATGGGGAGCTTGTCACTTGTCGAAAGATGGAAGACATCACCCGTAACGAAGTGATAGAGAATATGCTAGGGAAAACCATGGATGAACAGTTCCCTGAAGTGAATTCTTCGATTGGCGACGTTATTCTGGAAGTGAAGGGATTGTCAGATACAGAGAAAGTTAAAAATGTCAGTCTGCATATTAAAGCAGGGGAGATAATCGGCTTGGCAGGGTTGGTCGGGTCTGGGAAAACGGAGTTGTGTAAAAGCCTTTTCGGTCATACTTCGATTACAGCAGGTGAAATCATCCTAAATGGCCGAAAGCTTTCTTTGAAATCACCGCACCAAGCAGTAAAAAGCGGTCTGGCACTTATACCTGAGGAACGCAGGAAAGAAGGGATCCTTGTTCAGGAATCAGTATCGGCGAACTTGACTGCAGCCAGTATCGGCAAATTCTGCAAGACATTCAGTTTTGTGGATCGTAAGGCGGAAATGGAAAAAGCGAAGGAAATGATCGCAAGTCTCGGCATTAAAACTCCTTCAGGGGAGGTGAAAGTCGAAAACCTTTCAGGTGGTAACCAGCAAAAGGTTGCCATTGGAAAATGGCTTATAGCCGATGCGGATGTATACATATTCGATGAACCAACGAAAGGTGTCGATGTTGGAGCCAAGAAGGATATATTCGAAATGATTGCAAAGCTTGCGAGGGATGGGAAAGCGATCATTTATGCATCATCAGAGCTCTCCGAAATCATTGGCATTACTAACCGGACATACGTGTTATATGACGGGAGCACTGTCATCGAACTAGAAACAAGCAAAACGAATGAAGAAGAACTACTATTCTATTCAACAGGAGGAAATTAGGATGAGTACACCCATTTCTGTTACACAGACAGCGAAAGCGAAGAAAAAGGTGGACCTGTTCGAATTTTTCTATAAATACGGCACAATATTAACGATTGTCATTCTAATTGGAATTTTTGCCGTGTCCAATCCATCTTTCATTCAAACTACTAATCTGATCAACATCCTGCGTTCCATCTCAATCGTGACCATCATTGCGATCGGCATAACGATATCCTTGACAGTGAATGGGTTCGACCTTTCCGTCGGCTCCGTCGCATCATTGGCCAATGCCATCGTCATCTCAATGTTTGTCTGGTTTTCACAGGATACATTGATTGCCATATTAGCTGCAATCGGTGCCTCACTTGTCGTAGGGGCATTGAATTCATTCATGATCGTTAAATTGAGAATTCCCGACATGCTGATGACATTGGCTACGATGTTCATTATCCAGGGAATTGCCCTTACCTATACAAAAGGGGCCACGGTTTCGCAAAATATGGTCATGCCCGATGGGACATTCGCAACAGGGCAAATCAGCCAGCTTTTCGCAAAGGTTGGTCAGGTACCATGGATAATCCTGATCATGGCAGTCATTGTGATTGCGACCCATATCTTTTTGACTTATACGAAGCACGGTCGTTATATGTACATGATTGGGGGAAATAAGGAAGCGGCGAGACTTTCCGGGATATCGGTTAATAAATACAAAATCCTTGCCTATCTGCTTTCAGCTCTATTAGCTGCAATCGGGGGGATTGTCCTAGCTTCAAGGGTCATGACATCGGAAATCAATTCAGGGTCCCCCTATTTAATGGATGCCGTTGCAGCAGCCTTCATTGGTTCCTCCGTTTTAGGAGCGGGAAAATCGAATGCCTTTGGAACCTTTGTCGGTGCAGTCCTGATCGGAATCCTTCAAAATGGTTTGATCATGATGTCCGTTCCGTATTATGCTATGGATATCGTCAAAGGAACAGTGCTGGCCCTTGCGCTCGCGGTAACTTATTATAAACAAAAACATTAAAATGAATCTGTTACGTTAATATGACTATATGATAAGTCTGCATGTGGATGATATAAGAGACTGGTAACTCGTGGTGAGTTTTAACGAAAGAATAAGAAGATAGGGGAAGAGGGTTCTTTTTCCCCCTCTTTCCAAACTAATTTCCAATATCCAAATTTAAAGAAAGTAATTACACTCACTATATTTTGTTTTTATAAATGACTTTGTTAACATCGTGTCTTACTGTTTTGTGACCTTCTTTAATTCCTTTCCCCATGGCAATAAGCATAACATCTAAATACCTATCAGAAATTTTCAAGGCTGACTTTAATTGTTCGGAATCATACCCGGACATTGTAATGGTTTCAAGACCTGCCTCGTTCGCTAATAAAACTAACGACATTGACGCCAGGCTTGCGTCTCTTATTAATTCAACCTTTAAATCTTCTTTTGATTTATTTAGATAATAATTGATTGCCGCGTTTGTTAGATAATCTCTTACTGATGCGTCAAAATAACCTTTTTGAAACTCATCCTCATGTATCATTATGATATTTTCTTTTTCAAATGCTTGATAATCACCTAGTATAACAATCAGTACTGATGCTTCAATTACCTGTTGCTGATTAAAAGCAATGGGCAGTAACAAATTCTTTAAATATGGTTCATCTATAACCAGGTATCGTGTTGCTTGAATATTGTTTCCGTTAGGCGATTTACTTGCTCCTTCAATAAATGTCGACAACGTTTCTGGACTAATTTTATAATGGGGATCATACTGCCTTACGGAACGTCTTTTTTCTATAATCTCTCTTACACTCATCGTGTTCACTTCCAATGTAATATTTGCTTCATAATTCGATTATAATGGACCATGATGCAGTAGAAAATAAGGCACAATAAAGTGGCATAGCCACCTTTATGTGCCTATTCAGGAGGAATGAGTAATGAAGAGTCTAAATACTGGAATAAATATTTTCATGAATACTGTAGGAGGAAAGTGGAAATGTTTAATCCTCTTTTTTCTGAGTCAAAAACCAATGAGGACGAAAGAGTTTTATATCCTAATACCGGCCATTACCCAGAAAGTCTTAACCGACCAATTAAAGCAGTTGGAAAGAGATGGGCTTGTCCGAAGAGAAGTATATAAAGAAGTACCACCAAAAGTAGAATACAGTTTAACTGAGTTAGGTCAATCCTTTGTACCTGTATTAAATACAATGTGTGAATGGGGCAATACATATGCAGTCGAACAAAACCTCGAAAGACAAGAACAAATCTGTCGTCATAAATAAGTAAGAACTGCATCAACTAGGAGTATGGCTTTTTTTTGCAAGAGCAGTGATGCAAGACGCTGGATGCCGCCCAAGGTGGCGAAAATCGACTTGTTACACTGTACGTGAACCGATAACACCTTTCAATTTCCCCATGAATCTAGTCGCCCATAAAGTATTTCCTGCCATCGCAGCAGGAAATACAATTGTATTAAAGCCAGCAAGCCAAACGCCTCTATCCTCTTTATTCCTTGGAGAACTATTACAGGAAGCAGGATTGCCTACAGGAGCATTAAATGTGGTCACGGGTGGAGGAAGAGTTGTTGGAGACAAGTTGGTCACAGATTCTAGAGTAAGCATGATTACTTTTACCGGTAGCCCAGGAGTTGGGATTGGCATTCGCAACAAAGCTGGATTGAAATGAGTGACGCTGGAGCTGGGATCCAATGCAGCTGTCATCATTGACAGTGGTGTGGATATCGATAAGATTATTTCTCGTTGTGTGACTGGGGCATTTTCAAACCAGGGACAAGTATGTATTTCTTTGCAAAGGGTTTATGTTCATGAAGAAGTCTATGATCGTTTTGTTGAAAAGTTTATAGAAGCAACGAAACTATTAAACTTAGGTGATCCGCTTGATCCAGAAACGGATGTTTCCGCATTGATCTCCCCAAATGATGTTGAAAGAACCCTCAATTGGATTGAGGAGGCGAAACAAGATGGAGCCAAGATTGCAACAGGTGGAATAGCGGAAGGCAATATCCTTCATCCGACCGTCATATTAGATGCTGATGCTTACTCAAAGGTATCTTGTCATGAAGTGTTCGCCCCAATCGTGTTGATTAACAAGGTTCAATCAGTAGAACAAGCAATTGATTTAGTGAATGATTCCAATTACGGCCTGCAAGCAGGGATTTATACGAACGATGTACGTAAAGCACTGGATGCGGCAGAAAATATACAAGTTGGTGGAGTCATGATCAACGACATTCCGTGTGGATAATATGAAAGCGGAACTGGCCGTGAAGGATTAAAATACTGCAGCAGAAGAAATGACAGAAATGAAGCTGGTTGTCTGGAACCGAAATTAGGGAGTGAAAAAGCATGGCTTATTTTGCAGCAATTTTACATATGATTGATGCTGAAAAAAATATAGAAGTGCGTCCACAGCAAATCGAGTATTTAAACGAACTTGAAGGCGTTTTAAAGCGTCTGTCAAATGGTACCGAACCGAAGAGTCATGCCCACTACCTTTTAGTAGTCTTATCATAAAAAAACAGAACCTTTAAATTTCAGGTTCTGTTCCTATTGGTTATTTGAACTTTTGCACTTCTTCTTTTCCCTCGAATTTGTTGTCTTTCAATATGCCGATTTCTTCGATATGGTTTCGTGCCGTTTCATCGCCAAATTTATATATGAGGGCATAAAGCTTTTTCATGGCTGCATCGTATTTATCATTTGCCCGGTCATGATGATAGAGAAGGTAGGGGACATGTGAACGGGCATATGCCTCCAGGTCATCTGTCCGGTGTTCCTCCAAGCATTGTTTCAATTCTGCCAGTTCCTCATCAGTTACGTGTACAGTGAAGCTCGGGTTCTCTTCAAGTTTTTGTCCGAGTACGTCGCCGCTGACCAAATCGACATGATAGGTCTGTTTGTCCTGCCTCATTCTGCTCATCATCCTTTCAACCGTTTATCTTTCTGTACCACTTTTTGTAAAAAGATAATCATAAAAGTCAACATTTCCTTAATGAAAATGATAGGAAATAGAGGTATCGGTTTTCTTATCAAAGGGTTTAAGATGGATGTATAGAATAATATGGGAGAGTATCTTTGGAAAAGCGAGGAGTGATGTAGTGAAGAGAACATTCATGGTTATTTTTTTGATGTTGATTGCTTCAGGCTGCGTAACAAGGAATTATGATTCCAATATGGATTTGGGGAAAAGTCAGTTGAATGAGGAAAATTATTTAGAAGCCCACGAGGCATTTGAATTAGCTTATATAGAAGCAAAAACACCGGAAGTAAGAGAATTAATGGATCTTTCAGGTTTTCTGGCGAGTGGAATGAAGAAATACGACGAACAGGATTTTGATTCGGCCCAAAGAGATTTTCAAGAAGCAGCCGCATATAAGGCAAAATACCAGGAAGGTAAACTGATGGTTTTGAAGGCGGCGGAAATGCATCCGGTATCAGGCCCAGCCACTATAGAACCCGTAAAGGGGGATGACGAAGTGGAACCGGTGGAGGAAGCAAGTAAAGAAGGGACCATTGGATCCGAATTAGAAGATAAGGCGGCAACGGATACAAAAGCTGAGACGGTAAAAGGAAAAGAAGAGAGTAAGGATTCGGTTAGTACCTTAAGTAAATCTCAGGCGGAGAAGCTTGTGAAGGATTACGTGGACATGGAAAATTTCCCGCATTTGCAAATAGAATATGATCATGATGCCGAAAAGGGAGATTACATTTTTCAAGTGTTCGAAGTGGATGAAGGCAGTCAGAAAAATGGCCATGCAGTTACTTGGGGCTGGTATGGCGTGAATAAGGAGACAAAAGAAGTGTATGAAGTCATGTAAAGGTATATATAACGGTCGAATTGTGCCTTTTTGTTTTCTAGCATGCAAAATATCACATAGCAGGATGTGATAAAATTTTATATTTTTTATAAAAAGGTCACTTATTTCTTTATTTCTTAAGAATTTTTTAATAATTACTGTATATGATTGAGCCAAGTAAATGACAATCATAGGAGGGATAAAGATGGAGAATTATAATGGTGATGAGCAAGCCAGAGTGAAGACAGAAAGGAAGAAGGGTAAGTCCTTTTTGCTAACTGGCCTTGTTTCCGGAACAGTTGCTTCTATTGTTACATCTTCTGTATTTGTATTTGGCGGGGATTTTATAGATCAAGGGAAAGGTTCCGTGAATGAGTCAACCCAAAAGGCGGGTGTAGAGCAAACGGAAAACGTTGAAAAGGATAGAAGTGTCACGGCAGAAAAGTTATCGACAAGTACGGATTCAAATGATAGGGCAGAGATGGTGGAATCAGCATCCAAATCGATTGTAGGGGTCGTGAATTTACAAGAGATGCAAAACCAGGACCCATTCCAGCAGCAAAGCACGAAAAGCGAAACGGTTGCGAGCGGCACTGGTTCAGGGGTCATTTTTAAAAAGGCAAATGGGAAGGCCTATATCATTACGAACAATCATGTTATTGAGGGAGCAAAGAAAGTCGAAATTTCATTATATGATGGACAAAAGGCAACTGCAGTGGTTGTCGGGGCGGATGCTTTGACGGACTTAGCGGTTTTGACAATTGATGCCTCGAAAGCACCTGATGGAATTAAATTCGGGAATTCTGATAGCATGCGTCCAGGTGAAGAAGTATTGGCGATTGGTAATCCTCTTGGACTTGACTTTTCACGTTCGGTTACACAAGGGATCGTCAGTGCGACCGGACGCTCCATTTCAGTCGATACATCGGACGGTGAGTGGGAACTTGATGTCCTTCAAACAGATGCAGCGATCAACCCTGGCAATAGCGGCGGGGCATTGATCAATACAGCTGGGGAAGTGATAGGCATAAACAGCTTGAAGATTTCCGAAAATGGTGTGGAGGGCCTAGGTTTTGCCATACCAAGTAATGATGTGATTCCGGTTGTTACGGAACTGATTGAAAACGGAAAAATCACGCGCCCGTATTTAGGAGTAAGCTTGGCCAGTATAGAAGAACTGCCACAGTATTACCTACAAAATGTTCCTGAAGCTGCAAAGTCGGGTGTCATGGTTACAAGTATTGAAGCGGGATCGGCAGCAGCGAATGGAGGGCTTAAGCAACAGGATATCATCGCGGAGATTGATGGAACGAAAATAAATACGGCAGCAGAATTAAGGAAAGTCTTATACACGGATAAGAAAATCGGAGATAAAGTGAAGGTTAAAGTGTATCGGGGTGCTGAAAAGAAAACGTTAACGATAACCTTACAGAAATCATAGAAAGATGTATGGCCCCTGATAAATTCATCAGGGGTCATTTATTTGATATTGAAGTCAAAAAGTTTTTAAAAGTATAGAAAAGGATAGTATTGGAAAAATTGATAGTGTATTTATACTGTTTTACAGATTTTTCATATAGTCTTGAATACCTAAAAGTGAATAGTGGCGTCTTCTATTTGTCAAGGTTTTCATTGTGGATATGTTAAAAAATAGAAAAGATTTGACAAATTTGTGAAATGTCATAAAATAGAAAGAAAGGGGATGAAATAATGGAAACTAATCAGAAGATGATGGATGCAGTGAAGTGGGTATCAGGCACAGGTTGTGTAATCGGGATTTTAATTTTTAGTTTAAGTTTTTTTGTAAGCGATTACAACAAGGATTATTTATTAACCGCTGTTGGGATGGCCATTACACTAAGCGCAGCTGCCATTTTTCTAGTTGGTATATTTTTTGTCCTGACAGAAGAAATGGTGATGAACACAAAAAAGGGTGAAAGAGTTGTACCGGATACAACTAAAGTTATAAAATTAAAATCAAAAGCTATTCCTAAAACAAAAAGGAGTACCGAATACAGTAACTAAAAAAGGACAATCATTCCTGTTCTGAAAGAAAGGCCACACGACACCAAGAGCAACGGCTGTAAGAACATGGAGAATAGGAACCCCATTGTATATCCACGAAGAAATAATAGTTTCATACTCGTATTACATCATTCCTTACAGGTAGATGAGGCTAGAACCCGGAATGCTTGTGAAGAATCAGCTGTCGGTACGGTAGCGAAGTTGTATTCGGGAACTTTGGAATTGAGAGTAGGCCAATACTCTGAATTTTAAAGGGTCGCTTGAAATATTACTTGGTGCATAACGAGTACTTCAGAAAATTGTACACGATTAAAATGTAACCAAACGATAACCCAAGTGCACTAACGAATGAAAGCGTATTCAATAACCCAAATCCCAGCTGACTTACAATATGTGTACATTCGATGTGCTTGGCCATCCAAACCAAACTTGCCCACATTCCTAAATGAAAAGTTCTCACTCTACATCATGAACTATACCCACGAAAAAAAATGGACACCTTAAAAGAGGCTGCTGAAAAACTCACGTTTTTCTAACTAGTACGGTAAATCAAATTAAAAAAAGACGATTCTCATTCGGTACTTGAATGGAAATCGTCTTTTTTTGCTTCTGTTTGTCACTTTTTTAGGCCATTAATTTCAATATTCTTTTCAAGTTAACGGTAAAATAGCCATTGCTCCTTGTAATTCCATGCCAAGTAGACCCGAGGATTTTGCAACATCATACCCGTGCCTGTGTTTCAATTCACTGTTTTTCGCTTCAATTTTATAACGTTCTTTTGATTTTTCTTTAAAATATTCACTCTCCTGGAATGTAGCCTGTTCTATATGTTCATTGGATTTAATACTGACAGAATAGGTCTTGCTTTTCGCTCCTTCTTTATAACC
>NZ_JBFUHM010000025.1:0-65953 GCF_056402395.1 Peribacillus sp. P4_B1 | reverse complement strand
GCTGTTACACGAGAAATCATCGCTTTTCACTTATCTAGAAGTCTCAAGATGGGGATTGTCTATCAGACATTGGAGAAGCTCTCTGATTCCCTAAAAGGTCTGATTCATCCTGAAGCGATCATTCATTCAGACCAAGGCGTTCATTATACACATCCTGAGTTCCAGCGCCGAGTGAAAGAACTAGGGCTGAAACAATCAATGTCCCGAAAGGGAAACTGTTGGGATAACGCCCCTATGGAATCATTCTTTGGCCATTTTAAAGATGAAGTTGATTATTTGGAGTGTCAAACTTTTGATGAGTTACACAGATTAATTGAAGAATATATGGAAGATTACAATACAAATCGTTGCCAATGGAGTCTAAATAGAATGACTCCCGCGCAATACGGGAGTCATCTATTAGCTGCTTAAATTATAGGTCTTTTTTTAAGACTGTCCATTTTGAAGGGCACAGTTCAAGATTTCGGGGCTTTTTTTGTCTTTTTATAGGAATACACAAGGAGATTATTTATCAAAAAGGAGTAGCGGAAAGCTCACAAATGACCTTATACCGTTCCTTTCTAATTTCTTGCTGTATCTATGTATAGAACCTATCAAAATGGAAATGTACCTCCAAAGCTCTTAAACACCGGTCAGCTGTATATATATTTTACTTCTTAAATTCTTTATACTCATCAATATAGAAAGCTACATAACCACAATTTGGACAAACAGATGCTTTAGGCTTTGCAGAAACTCTATTAAAAAGTCCTTTCTTTTGACTAATCATAATTCCATACATTCCTCCTTGAACATTTACATGGCAATCATCTATCATTTCAGTTTGGCACTGACTACAAATCTTTTTCATTATTAAGTCCCCTTTTTAAATTCAAAATCCATTTTAACATAAATATCCAACAAAAATTATATAAGAATAAAGGAGAACCCAACATCAAAGTTTCTTTAACATCGCTTTTTCTTTTCACTCCAAAACATTTCCCTTTTTCCTTATCAGAAAGATGAAGGGCATTTTTTATATGTGATATCCAGGCTGCAATCGATACGGGGTAAACAAAACTTTTACCTTGAGTAAGTTCAAAAAGTATGTATAATGAAAGGTAATTGTATATGTCAAAGGTTTTCTAGGGTTCCGCAGTGGGTCTTATTGCTGGTCTGGTCCGAGAGAAAACTCACAGCATGCTGTGTCACGGAAGGATAAAAGCCTGGGAGAAACCGTTTAACGGTTATCTCTTGGGCTTTTTTTGTTTTTTTGGTAAAGAATAAAATCGGAGGTGCGATATTTCATGGGCACAAACTGGATTAAAGTATTCATTGCAGCTTTTTTTGAAGTATTTTGGGTGATTGGCTTAAAACATGCAGATGACTTTTGGACTTGGTCTGGAACGGTCATTTCGATCATCATCAGTTTTTATTTGATGATTATGGCTGGCAGGAAGCTTCCTGTCGGAACGGTATATGCCGTTTTTGTCGGTATGGGGACCGCGGGGACCGTTTTTTCCGAAATCATTTTCTTTGGAGAATCCTTCAAGCTGAGCAAAATGCTATTGATCCTCCTCTTATTATCAGGGGTGATCGGCTTGAAGCTAGTGACTGATGATAAGGCTGAGAAAGGGGATGAATCTTAATGGCTTGGGTCTCTTTAATCTTAGCAGGGCTATTTGAAATGTTTGGGGTTGCGATGATAAATAAATTGCATAAAGACCGGAATTGGCAATCCTTGCTGCTGTTATTCATCGGATTTGGAGCAAGTTTTCTATTTCTTGCTTACGCCATGCAAACCTTGCCGATGGGGACAGCTTATGCTATCTGGACAGGGATTGGCGCATCAGGAGGAGCGATAATCGGGATGCTCTTATATGGAGAATCCAAAGAATGGAGAAGGATCGTTTTTATAGCCATGGTCCTTGGTGCAGCAGTGGGATTAAAACTTGTTTCATAGGAATGAATGAAGGCGATTTTTCGTAGAAATTCCAAAAGAGAAGAAGGAATATACACTACAATTCTTTATAAAAGCTTAGAAAATCAAAGACGGCACATATATTTTATGTGCCGTCTTTTTATCTAACTTGAATTAAGAAGAATTTTTCACGTGAAGTCATTTTATAAAAATTGACTTGCATCCATCTTAGTGGAATCTTTCCCCTTAATCTGTTTTAGCGTCGCTACTATAAGGAAGCTAACAATCACTAATAAGAGCCATGAGCTTACCTTTCCTAGATGAACGAGACTCCATGCATCGGTTTGGTTTGGATACTCCCAAGCTCCAAAGAATGTTGCGATATTTTCAGCTATCCATATAAAAAATCCGATGAGCACAAATGAAAGTGCGATTGGCATACGATAACGAGTTCCACCAACCTCGTATATGACCAATGATCGCCAAAAGACGATGATAACAAGTCCGGATAACCACCAACGAACATCAATCCAATAATGGTGTGTGAAAAAATTTAAATAAATAGCAGCAGCAAGAGGTACAACGACCAAATATGGTGGCCACTTGACCAGTTCGACCTTTAACCTCCTCCACGCCTGGCAAAGATAACTCGCTACACTTGCGTACATGAATCCGCTATAAAGAGGCACTCCAAAAATTTTGAAATATCCTTCCTCTGGATAAGTCCAGGAGCCCATATGTACCTTGAAAAGTTCAAGTGCAAGTCCAATAAGGTGGAACATTGTGATAACCTTTAGCTCATCCCTTGTTTCAAGCCTAGAACGCACCATCCACCACTGCATCAGAAGGCAGATGATGAGCAGCCAGTCATACCGTGGCAGGAAGGGAAGCGGAATGAATTTTGTAATGGCCAAAGAAGCAAAAATAACGGCAGGAAACAAACATGACAGGGCTTGCTCCCAACCAAAACGAACGAGTTGTTTCAGTGCTCTCATGATTGGTGCCTCCACTTTTTTAATGGTTAAATTCATGAGTAACTCCCCTTTCTTCCACTTTTTAACCTTGGGTTTCTTCATCATTTCGGTATTCTAAAATATCTCCGGGCTGACATTCCAAAGCCTTACAAATCGACTCTAAAGTGGATAGTCGAATCGCTTTTGCCTTACCGTTTTTCAATATGGAAAGGTTAGCCATCGTTATTCCAACCCTCTCAGAAAGTTCTGTAACACTCATTTTCCTTTTAGCGAGCATCACATCAATATTGATTATAATTGCCATGTTTTCCACCTCAGACTATTAAGTCATTTTCTGATTTTATATCGATGGCTTCTTGTAAAAGCCTTTGAAGAACAGCAGCAAAGACTGCAATCACCATTGAAGCAAAAATGACGACCAATCCGATTAATATGATACCTGGGGCGTCGTCCATTTCCGCCATGAGATAAAAGAGCGGCATGCCCGCCACATACAAGCTACTGATTGTGATTGCACAGTATTTTATCTTTTTTAAAGCTCTTACGGATAATTCCGAGAAAGCTTTGTTCTTGTCAATAAAGCTTAAAAGTTTAAAAGCTTGATATAGAGCAAAGTAAAATGGTATCGCAGAGGCATACAAATCGATTAAAACGAGATATTTCAAATAAGCCATATCCGGATACAATTCTGCTGCAAACTTCGCTATCCTAGGCACCAAAAAGATGCACAAAGCAAGAATCGGCATTCCAATAAGAATAACAGCTATCTTTAAAAAGATCGTTGACACTTGTTTCATAAAAAGCACCTCATTAATTTTTTGTCCATTTGAATTTAGCACACCTTTTATCGTATTACAATAAAACATTGTTGTTTTTTATTATATTATTATTGTTACCTAAATATCCTTTCCATTTTTAAAAAATATAAAAAAGCATTCCTCATTACGAAGAAATGCTCCATAACTAAACTATTCAATTCATAAATTAATAACTATGGTTCCCCTCAGCTCTACTGGTCTGCGTAACCGTATCCCTCTTCTTATATCATCAGGATTTCCCTGATATCCTCTTCTGTAAGTGCAGATGATGATTTTTCCCCAGGGTCGATGATTTCTTCAATAAGGTGTCTCTTTTTCTCTTGCAGTTCATTCATTTTTTCTTCAATTGTGCCACGGGCAACAAGTTTGATGACCTGGACCACATTCTTCTGCCCCATTCGATGGGCACGGTCCGCGGCTTGTTCTTCCACTGCTGGATTCCACCAAAGGTCATATAGAATGACTGTATCGGCACCCGTCAGATTGAGGCCCGTACCACCCGCTTTCAATGAAATGAGGAATACATCCCGTTCTCCTACATTAAACCGATTGCAGATTTCCACACGTTCCTTTGATGGAGTTTGTCCATCCAAGTAGAAAAAGGCCTGTCCTTTAATAGCCAAATCCCTGCCGATGATTTGAAGCATTTTTGTGAATTGCGAGAAAATCAGCACCCGTCTTCCAGAATGCTTCGATTCCTCGAGAATTTGCATCAGTTGCTCATATTTTGCCGAACTGCCTTTATAACCGTCCACAAACAAGGCGGGGTGACAGCATATTTGCCGAAGCCGGGTCAAGCCAGCGAGGATCCTGATCCGATTTTTCCTGAGGGTGTCCTTGTCCAAGTGTTTCAGCGTATCATGCCGCAGCTTCGCCAGATAGGCGCCGTACAGTTTCTTCTGATCTGGAAGCAGTTCCATCGATTCCAGCGATTCGACTTTTTCCGGGAGTTCCGCAAGCACATCCTCTTTCATTCTCCGCAGCAAAAATGGCCGGATTCTCCGGGAAATCTGTTTCCTTGAGAGGTTACTATACTCCTTTAACCCCATGAATAGCTCAGGGAATACCACATGGAAAAGGGACCAAAGTTCTTCTAGTGAATTCTCGATGGGTGTACCAGTTAACGCGAAGCGATGTGCCGCTTTTATTTTCTTGGCCGCTCGTGCCGTTTGTGTTCCTGGGTTCTTAAAGGCCTGTGCCTCATCAAAAAACACCGTATGGAAGTCCTCTTTTTCAAACCACGTGATATCCTTCCGGAGCAATGGATAAGAGGTGATCACTACATCCACGTCCATTACTTCCTTAAACAGCTTCGACCTTTCCTTTTTGTGGCCATCCACGACGACGGCTTGTATATCAGGGGCGAATTTAGTGAATTCGCTCAGCCAATTGTAGGTTAATGATGAAGGGCAGACAATAAGCGCAGGAACCCTTTTCTTACGGATTTCAGGCAGCTCCGATAAAATGAACGTGATGCTTTGCAGTGTTTTTCCCAGTCCCATATCATCAGCCAGAATCCCGCCAAATCCGTATTGGGCAAGTATTTTCATCCATTTGTAGCCGTTCTTTTGATAATCGCGCAAAATCGGCCCAAGACTATTTGGCACCCCGAACTCCAAGGCACTCGGATTCCCGATGTTATCCAAAAACTGACGGAATGATTCCTCTAATGTGAATGTCTGGCTATCATTAACGGAATCAAGGAGTTGCAGCCCTTTTACGATTGGCATGTTCAGACTGTTTTCCAGGTCTTCATTTTGTACGGGAAGTGCATTCAGAAACCGATTGATTTCCTCGAACTCCCTTGTTTCAAGGGAAAGCAGCGATCCATTTCTTAAACGATAGTACTTCCTTTTCTCTTCAAGCGCTGCTAAGACCTCACGTATATGTTTATCGGGGATCGCATCCATTTCAAATTTGAATTCGAGCCAATCAGTCCGTTCTTTTTTGATTTTGACCCTAATGCGGGGTGCAGCATTCCCACGGGAAATCCGGTTTCTGATAGCTGTCGTGGCATAGATTTGTACCAGCTTTTGAAGTTTTGGAACGATGTGGTATAAAAACTCATACTCCAGCTCTTCATTATGTAAGAAATAGCCGCCGTCAGTCTCGGCAAACAGGCTTTCCTTCATAAGCTTTAGTATCTCCGCCTCCTTATCCAAATCCCTTATAAGCATGGCGACCGCCTTGGATTCCTGTTTTTCCAATGGGTTGATCACGATATTTTCATAGTGGAATTCCAGCCCCGCAAGCAGCCTGTTTTTCACTCGATCCAAGTATAGCTTAGCAACCAGCGGCGTCTTCAAAAACAGTTCGGTGATGGACCTTGCTATATGGACTTCACCAAGCCTTTTCAAACCTGGCACCACTTTGTCCAGGAATAATTCCAGTTGGTCATGATGGATTGGAATCCGATTCATTCCCGAATCCTCGAGCATTTGCTTCAATTCTGAAAGGCGTTTGCAATCCTCTTTTCCGAGCTGAACCAAATTCCCTTCAAATAGGACCGTTTTGTATGCATTCATCACGATCATCTCATTCAAACCTTTAATATTCAGCTGATAATCTTCGCCCTCGCTTTGGGTAAAATCAAACTGTAAAGGAAGCGATTCGCCGGATAAACGAAGACCATCAAATGTATGGCCTCCATATGCAAGCTTCACCAATGGCGCCCTACCAAGGATTGGGACAAGTCTTTGAAAGGAAGATGGAGGCAGAAGTAATAAGTGATCGTCCATTGTATATTCAAATTTGTCCGTAAGGGTATCAACATAAACCTTTTCATCCGATATTACTGTAATAAGCTCCTGAAGCACTGCATCCGTTTCCTTATGAAAACAATGCAGTTCAGGATCATATAAAAATGAAAGGGTCAATTGGGCAGTTTTTCCTTCTTTTACCCGTTTCAGGAAATCCCGGACATTCAATAAATTAAAAGAACCGATTTTCATTTCCATTCCTAACATATATTGTCCAGTAACTATCCTTACAGGTTTACACGTAAACTCTGCATCAAGCAATTGCCTGTTTTCAAAGTGGAGCTGCTGACCGCTTTTGCGTACAGGCTGATTATTGAATAGGGTCAGCAAGCCCTCAGACAACTTCTTATTGGCTGAAATATCAGAACCAGGTACATTTAGGCCATCAGGGATCGTTCCCTCTCGCTGATGATCGCAAACCGACAGCAGTACGGCTGCAATATGCTGACAATCCCTTTGGTAGGAAGCTAGCGAAGGACAACTGCATGTAGTCTGAAAACCACCGACAGAATCCACTTCGATCGAGACATGGAAATCTTCCATTCCTTTAACCGCCGCTTCACAACCATCAGGACGGTAACTTTGAAATGTCACTTTATTGGCACGATGAAAAGCTTCCCCTCTTTTGAAGGAGACGGCCCCGCACATGTCTTTTATGATTTTTTGATTCAACTTGATATCCAAATTGCCGTCCTCCCTCCTGAGGTTTTTTTGTTTATTGATTTTACATTCCGCTGAAAAATAAAGCTCATTTAATCATCATACTATGAAACCGGTATACGAGGTTGCAAAAAAGCAAAAAGACAAACCCCTTCATTCAAATCAACACTTGAATGACGGAGTCTATCTTTAGTTCAGCAACAGGAATTGCAACTTTATTGTTGCCCTTTGACTTTGTTGCCTTTCTTTTTTTTTCGATAAATGAAGCTGAACAATAAGGACACAAGAAGAACAAGAAATAGGATCAGTTCAGCCGGGTCTTTCACCAAAAAAGGGTTCAAGGCATGCTTCATTGAATTATCCAAATCAAATCCTAAAAGAAAATCCATACCTAAAGAAAAGGCCACTAATGGAATCAGCAGCAAAACCGTAATACCGAAGATTTTCATTATTCATCTATCCCCTTTTAGGAACTTATTTTGGTGCTGGCCTTGCTTCTTTTTCGATTCTTAAAAAAGGCAATGATCAATAGAAGCATCGGGATGATCACTTGAAATGGGAGGTGGATATAGATCGGAACGGCGTCTAATCCTTCATGGATATGTTCCGAATAGCTGCTTGCTATTACAATGGAAATCAGTAAAATGACAAAGCCGATCGGATAAGCAAGTCTGGAGGGCTGTTTAACATTGAAAACATTCGCCGTACCCGTTAACGCCGCATAGGTAAATATACTTAACTTGATGAACCCGCCAATCATCAGCTTCAATAAAAAATAAACATCAAGGCGTTCGAGAAATCCAGCGATCTCAATGGACTGAATGAGTGTAAGCAGAGGATATTGCGAACGGGTTGTAAGATCCACTCCAAGTACCGCTACGTTTATAGCCATTGTACACGCGAGAAAAATACCTCCTGCAAACAAACCCCTGATCCCAGTTTTTTTCAGTTGCTGAGGTTCGTTCAAATAAGGAAAAATCATCAAAAAGACTATAATTTCGCCAAATGGAAAGTATATGGTTTCAGTAAAGGCCATTCTCATCATCTCCGCCCCACCGATTTCGAAAACGGGCTTTAAGTTGTTTAAATGGATCATGCCTGAAACGACTATCAGAAAAATGAATGTCAGGAAAAGTAAATTCTCCAAGACAAAAAACATTTCACCCGTCCTTGCCATTACCTCTACCCCTTTACGAACCGTAAATACCACTACCAAAATGAATGTTGCATTAGCAAAAAATAATGGAACGTGAGGATAGGCAAAAGTAAGCAGCGTCTCCCCGAAATCCCTCAACACCCTTGCAGCGAGATAGACGAAATAAAGAATGTATAAAAAGGCTACTATCCTTCCTATGAAGTCCCCCAGTATATTTCTTACAAAACCAGTTAACAGCTGATCAGGGTAGTATCGATAAAGACTATAATAAACGAAAAATAATAAAAAACCGCCTATCATCGCAATAAGAATGACTAGCCAAGCACCCTGTTTAGCATCTCCTGCAAGAGGAACCAATAGAGCACTGCCCATTTCAAACAGGAAAATAAGGACGAACAGCTGATAGCCGCTAATTTTTGCCTTTTCCACGAGGATGCCACTTCCTTCCCATTATTGATCACCCTTTTTAATATTTGAAAGATATGGCTTATTACGTAATCCTGTACGGCGAATGAAAGTCTCTACCTGTACCTGCGCCTCCAGCTTAGGAAAAGTATCATCGTCCCAATCCTTTTCTAACTTCTTCCATACTTTTGGATGGGATTCATGCATGATTTCACCAAATCCAAAAATATCGGATTTATTTTTTTGGGCCCGTACGATCGCATCTTCCATCTCCTTCTTCAAGTTCTTGGCTAACTTCTTTTCAATATCAATCAGGACGTGCGGACTACTTAGATTCAAGGGGACATCCACCTCGCGTATATCCCCTTCCGCACGGACCTTTATAAATATCTTAGGTTTACCATTTTCCATTTTCACCGAAACATTGGTTTTTTGGCGAATCACCTGATAGGTGATTGCGTCTTTTTTGCCCTTCCAATCCATGTTTAGATTGGTATTTTCAATCCTATCCAATACCCACATTGATCCGATTGCCTTATCACCATCCAGCCAGTCAACCAATTTCCCTTCTTTAAAAACACCTATGCCAGCTGCTCTAGGGTTGGCCTTAATATCTGAAGACTGGGTATTCTCCATTTTGTCCTCTTTATCTTTTTGACCGCTCACGGTAAAACCACTTATTATCGGTTCTTTACCTGTACTTACAAGATCCTTGATCACTTCTTGAAGATTGATATTGATACTTCCGCCATGCTGTTTTTCCGTAGATTCAATTGTCCTGATGATTTTTTCAGCTGTTACTTTATCGATTGCCGTCAGCGTTTCGACTATATTCCTAGCTTTTACACCACGGGCAATCACGATCCTCGTAGTCGCCCTAAATTCCGGGGAACGTTCAAAGGCATCAAAAATCGCGTTGATGCCCTCTTCTTTTGCTATTTCCTCACTTATGACAATCAGGTTTGCATGGGCAAAATACATATCCCTGGAAATTTTGGTTGAAGCAACACTATCCATTTCCAATATATTATCTCCGCTGGCCCTATAAATGGAGATGGGTGGATTTGTTCCGCCGCCCCCTTGAAGAGCTCCCGCCACATTGCTTGGATTAATAATTTGAAACGTTGCCACTAATTTCCCTTCTTTATTTTTATCGACTCCCACTGCCGAAACGATGGCCATTTCGTTTAATTCTTTTTTATCCCAACAGCCTGAGGTGAATGTAGTGCAGATTAACATCAAAAGCAGGACTGATCGTTTACGATTCATTGCCTTCACCTTTTTTCTGGTCAGAAGTTTTCATTCCACGCGATTCAGGAGGCAGTGGTCTTTGATTATCGCCTTCCCTTATCAGATTATTTTTGTTGGTTAATAATTTTGGCCGCTCTTTAAAGGCCCACATCGGCCTTCTGAAGAATGTGTCGCCTAACCCTTCCAGATCCAGAGGGGCCAGCGGCGTCATATAAGGGACTCCAAGTGAACGAAGGCTGCATAAATGGACAATAAGGGCGATAAAGGCTAAAATCATCCCATAAAAACCTAAAACACCGGCACAAATGATAAATCCGAAACGCACTATACGGGCTGAAATGGCTATTGCATAAGATGGGGTAGCAAAACTGGCAATCGCCGTGATCGAAACGATGATGACCATTGCCGGCGATACGATGCCAGCCTGGACTGCAGCCTGCCCAATCACCAATGCCCCTACAATGGACATGGTCGAACCGACAGCCTTTGGCATCCGTAGGCTTGCTTCTCTTAATATTTCAAAAGTCATTTCCATGAGAAGCGCTTCAATGACGGCCGGCAATGGAACCGTTTCCCTTTGGGCCGCAACGATGACCAGCAACTTCGTTGGGATCATTTCCTGGTGAAAGGTCGTGGCTGCAACATAGACAGCAGGCCCGATTATAGAGATTATAAAAACGATGATCCGTAAAAAGCGTGTGGCTGTAGCAATATCGAAGCGATTATAGTAATCTTCGACAGATTGGAAAAACTGGACGAATAAGGCCGGTGCCACCAAGACAAAAGGCGTTCCATTAACGAATATAGCCACTCTTCCTTCAAGCAGGTTCCCTGCGACCATATCCGGCCGTTCTGTATGATTAAGGGTTGGGAATGGCGTCATGACCTGGTCTTCTATCAATTGCTCAATATATCCTGATTCAAGAATGCTATCGATGTTAATTCGGTTTAAGCGCTTCTTGACCTCTTCGACGATCCCTTCCTTGGCAATCCCATTTATATACATGATGGAAACATCCGTTTTTGTCACGGTGCCTATTTTCATCGACTCTATCCATAAATCCGGGGTATTGATGATGCGGCGTAACATGGCGATGTTCGTTCCATTCGATTCCGTGAACCCTTCTCTTGATCCCCTGACAGTCAAATGCGTGCTTGGTTCCTGAATCGAGCGCCGTTCCCCCCCTTTTGTACTGGCAACCAAGGCTATGTTTATACCATCAACAAAAATGATGCTATCCCCTGATAATAATGACAAAAATAATTTTTCCCATTCCTTGACGGTTTCTACACCACCGAGGGAAATCACGTCTTCAGAGATTACATCCAACGCCTCTTGTGGAAGTATTTTTTCTGATAGATGAGGGTTTTTCATGATAGATTCAATTAAAAAATCCGTAACGCTTGGATTATCAACCAGACCCTGCACATACAAAATAGTCGTTTTTATTTCCGGATTTTGACCTATTTTCAACGTTCGGATAATAATGTCCGGACTGTTTCCCGTCTTTTTCTTCACGATCTCCAGATTAGTCGAAATGGAACTTTCAATATAATCAGGTGTTTTGGATTGACCTTCATCTTCCTTTTTCTTTTCATTTTGTTTCATTTGTCTTTTTTGTTTGAAAAAAGAACCCATAGCACCGAACCTCATTCCTTTTTCGTTTCACTCATTTTGTCCAAAGCACATTCCCTTTATTCTGAGTTCCACCTTCTTGCTCACACAAGAAAAAGGCTGTCGCAATGACAGCCTTTGGCGGTTATGTTCGGTTATGTAATGAAAGTGCCGTTTTTTTCGTTTGGCCCCAATCAATTATTTCCCTTTGCCTTTATTCCTTCTAAAAATCAAAACAACGAAAAGAACCAATAGCAAGGCCAATATTGCATAAACGACGTTGGAATAAATGTCCATATACCCTACAATATCTTCCCACGAAGATCCAACGGCCGCCCCGATATTCACCAAGATGACGTTCCAAATTAACGTACCGGATGTAGTGTATAGCAGAAAGAGCCAAAAGCTCATATGGGACATGCCTGCAGGTATCGAGATCAAGCTTCTGATCAGCGGAACGAGTCTACAGAAAAACACGGTCCATGCCCCGTACTTATCAAACCATGAATTCGCCTTATGGACGTCGGATACCGTTAACCGAAAAATATGCCCCCATCTATCCACGAACTTTTCAATTATTTTCACATCAAGAAGTAGACCAATCCCATAAAGGACGACCGCTCCTGCCACTGACCCCAGTGTCGAGGCAATCACGACACCGATAATTGTCATATTCGCCGTCGTCGTCATGAAACCGCCAAAAGTCAGAATGACCTCTGACGGGATCGGCGGGAAAATATTTTCCAATGCTATTAAAAGAAAGATTCCTATATACCCAAAATCATTCATGAATTCCGTAATCCAATTTTCCATTTAATCGCTCCTAACTGTAATGAGTCAATATCTGACCCTGTTACCCTCCGGCTGCTAATCTTGCAATAATCTTGTCCCTTTATTACATCTCTTTGTTCTTCCGCCGGTCTTGATACCTTTGAAAAAACCAAATGGAAATCGCAATCCAAAAACCACCCGCCAAATATCCGGCAATGATATCACTAGGATAATGGACCCCCAAGTATATTCGGCTTATACCTATTGAGAGGATCATCGACATGCTGAACAGAATCAATAGAACCCTTGCCCATTTAGCCGTAATATGACGCCATAGCAAAAATGTGAGAATACTGTATAAAGAGAATGCATTCATGGCATGTCCACTAGGGAAACTGTACCCCCCTATTTCGATGAGTCGATGTAAATCGGGCCGGGCGCGTCTAAAGAAAAGCTTAACCATCAAATTGAGAAGAGGTGAACCAATTATGACGGCACTGAATAAAATTAGTTCCAAACGATGCTTTAAAACCTTATATAAGAAAAACAATATGAACAAAGAAAGGATGATCAAGGCACTGGTTGAACCTATGTAGGTAAAGAACTTCATGATGCTCGTTAGTAAGGGCGATTCCAATCCCTGCACTAAGGCAATCACGACTTCATCAAATTTCAGGTATTCATTTGCACTTATGGTAAATGCAATGAAACTGAACCCTATTAAAGAAAGTACACTTACTATAAAGGCAATGGTTAATTGTTGCTTCAATCTCATAATAACATCCTTTCACTTTTGAAACCGTTTCAACTGGAAATATCTATTTTATCCTAATCTTCTTCATTATAGGCAGAATGTAAGGGCTTCATCGCCAGCAAACCTCAGCCAGAGGATGCCGGAGCACACTTCCATCTACTTTTTCATACTACCCTATTGGTCATTATCATCTCAACTTCAGGTTACTTTAGATCATATATTCACATGTATCGTTACATCTTCGGTTTCGATTCACTTACCATTTTGTTTAATCATTCTAATGATCGATCATGGCACAATCAAAATATACATATTTTGTATTTTCATTCTTAAACCAAAGGAAAAAGAAGCATGAATGTAAATTTCGGCAAGTAGCGAAAAATTATGCTGAATGGAGAAATGATTTACCGGATGAATTGATGGAAAGTTAAAAATGAGGGGAATGAACTTTGCTGAGGTTCAGGTGGCAGACCTATGTGCTGGATTTGGGGTTGGGCAGTACTTTATATAATGAAGGAGCAACGGTGATTGGTGTTGAACCATCAAAAAGGAATTGATCGAAGAAGCCAAGAATATCGATGGACAACAGATTATAGAATACTTTAACCCGGTATGCAGAAACCACTACCCTTAGTGATTTTTCGACATCGCATCCGTTTTAAGGGCTTGGCACTGGATTGACAGAGAAGAAGCTCTAAAGGAAGTGAGGCGGGTTTTAAAGGATATCGGTTCGTTTATCGTGATGGGTTCGGGATTCACTTCAACAAGCAAAAAACCTTATGCAGGTTAGTGCACAAGGTTCTTTTGGTTTTTTAATGTGTACGGCGTGCCTTAAGCGGTAGTGATGTCAAAGTTTGCCCTGTCGCTGAATCAGTAAGATTTTCTTCTACCTGGAATGTTGGCACCGCTTCAATATGCTTGAATTTCTTCAGGAATGTAGTAAGCGCAATCTTCGCTTCCAGCCTCGCTAGCGGAGCTCCTAGGCAGAAATGAGGACCATTCCCGAATGTTAAATGTTTCTTATTATTAGGGCGGTGGATATTAAGGGTGAAGGCGTCTTCAAACATCTCTTCGTCCAAATTAGCTGCACTCATCCAAACAACCACGTTTTCCCCTTTTTTCAATTCCACTCCCAATAGATCGTTATCTTCCTGTACGGTGCGATCTAATTTAATGAGATTGAATCGGAAACGGAGCATTTCTTCGACCGCCTGCGGAACCAAATCCAGGTTTTCATGTAATTCCTGATAAACTTTAACGTCATCATATAGCAGGGAATAAAAGCTATTGGCCAGTAAATGACTTGTTGTCTCGACCCCTGCTCCTAAAATCAGCATGGTCGTCCGGACAACCTCATCATCCGTAAACATTTCCCCATCCACTTCTGACTTCAATAGATCTGAGATGATATCATCTGCCGGGTTTAATCGTTTTTGCACAACAATTGGATACAAATATTGATAGTATTCTTTTGCTGCCACCTGCTTCAATTCATTTACTTCTTCCTGTTTTTCTTTATCAAAAGGAAGGAATAAGATATCCACCCATTTCTTAAACAATAAACGATCTTTCGAGGGAACACCCATTAAATCTGACATCACAATGATCGGAAGCGGACTCGTCAATGATTGCACAATATCGATTTCCGTTTCCTCATCCATTTGTCCAATCAATTCATCTGCAATTTCCTGGATGCGTGGTTCCCAGTTTTGAAGACTTCTAGGCGTGAATGCTGCGGCCAGCAGTGAACGGCGTTTTCTATGCTCAGGTGGATCACTTTCAGTTATTTTGATCTTTTCAGGGACTGCCCCTTCACCACTATCCGTTCCAACCGATATGGTAGTCCGTTTTCGAACACTTGAAAAATGTTTATAATCACTGAGAACCCGCTTCACATCTTCATATTTAAAAACATTCCACGTATCCGTTCCTTCGTGATAACTCACAGGGTCATTTTCTAACATCCGTTTACACCAAGCGTACGGACTAAATTCCTCCGTCCGTGTTTTAAACCTAGTAAATTCTTTTATTGCAATAACTTCTTTCATGATACCGACTCCTCCCACTTCTCAAAGATACCTAACAAAAGGATCGAATGTTCAGTATTCTTAAATCTCAGTCGATTTGAATAGGGTCGAGCATTCCTGATAGACTTTTACCATTTGCCTTAAACATGAATCTATTCCATTATAGGGTAAAACACTGCAGCAGACCATGCATCTTCCATACCAGCACCCTCACATGAAATTTGCCCCACATTCCCAACAACCTATGTAAAACTGCTTATTTTTGACAATTCCCTTTCTTTTTCTATTTTTTTATGTCTCTTAATTGATGTTTAAAATCCAATCCTCTTTTTCAAATTCGGAGACAGTGCTTTTGACCAAGTTATTTCAGTATAGATTTTTTATAATTGCCGGAGTTTGTAAAACCTGAACGTTGATTGGAACGCAGGGCACTCACTTTCCGCGGGCGGTCTTTGCCCTGTGGGGCCCCTTGGATATGCTTTTCCCGCATATATGGAATAAAACCATTACTAGATTGAAGAAATTTACGGCACTCCTGCCGAAACTGCTAGCCGAGACCCAAGAGGCGCTTGCGGCAAGGGAGCGAATATCTAAAATCAACTGGAATTTTTTCAAAGAAAAAAACTGCAGGCAAACTCGATTCTCATCGAGCTTGCTTGCAGTTGGAACGGCTGTACGATGCAGCCGTCAATTTTTGCCCCTTTTAATCAGTTCATGTAAATCATCCATTTTCTTTTCCATGATATCTAGTCTGGTTTTACGGTGCTTGCTGGAACGGAAAAGGGATACGGCGCCAACAATGATCAGGATTAGAAATACAAGGCAAAACAATTGGTATATCATATCAGCAATATTAAAACTACTCACTATGTGATCCCCCTAAAATGGCATTCTCAGTATTCTATTATACACCAGGCAAAATTAACATTTTAACCTTTTTAAGGAGAAACGAGAATAAAAAAACCGATAGCCAATTTGCTATCGGTTAATCTTTTATATCTCTATTTGTTTATCTTCAGTATCTTCTTGGGGCACAATCAGTTCATTATAGAATGCGGCCAATGTAGTTCCGACATAAGGAAACAACCATAGTAAACCAATTCCTATCGTGAACATGCAAAGGATGCCCCAACCTATGAAGCTTAGATGCATTAGGAAGTACTTCCATTTCAAGCCCTTCATTCTTTTTTTGCTTTCTGTAATGGCTTCAAGCACCGTGTATTCTGGATGATCCTTCAATAAGAAAAACACCTGCGAATAAGCGATGCTTTTGATGATACCGGGAATGATTAATAATAATGACCATAAAAAAATCAAAATAGCTTGTAAAATGGATGCCCCAATAAGCTTGAAAGAGGTTTTTCCATCCTTATAGATAGCGAATACTTCTGGAATATCAGGGTTTCCTTCCCTAACCAAATTCAGGTAGAACCAAGTGGTTGAAATGGTAAGCGGGATTAAGGCAATGGAAAAGACCATGCTGAAGATATCAGACCATAACGGTGTTTCTTCCTGCATGAACCATTGTGAAAACCCACCGCTTCCGATCACATCGACAATTATAGGTAAAATGAAATTGATCAAGAACAAGAGCAACATAAGCGAAACTGCTACTCCCCATTTACCTCCCAACGAATGAAGGGCTTTCCTTTTTAATTCTGAGATTCTCATACTCTGTAACTCCCCTTTTTTAAACGGAAGAATTCTGAACATTCACCATTTCATTGTAAATATGGATGAATTCAGAAAAACCGCTTTTTAATTGATGTCTAAATCTCACTTAGTATTTTAACATAATATTTCTAGCCATGGGCTTAAATTCCTAGAAAGCACTCACGGATAAAGAAAAAC
Organism: Peribacillus sp. P4_B1; assembly: GCF_056402395.1. NCBI lineage: Bacteria > Bacillati > Bacillota > Bacilli > Caryophanales > Bacillaceae > Peribacillus > Peribacillus sp. P4_B1. The sequence goes on along the minus strand of NZ_JBFUHM010000025.1, from coordinate 49,012 downwards.
GGCTTAACCAGTTTCGAGCAATCAGGATCACCTCCCATCAGGCAATTAAATCGACTTAGCTTGTTTGTATAACAGTTTATGAAAGGGAATATGGCAATATGCCCTTTCCAAATGAAAAATACCTTCGCGAAACCATACCATGTTAAGGTGTATGGTCAGCGAAGGCGCTTTTATTTATCTTGGGTAAAAGTTTTTTCTTTATATAGTTCTTTTTTCCTTCCTGGCTTTGTCCTCCCCATTTATTGACCACAACAAAAAAAGAGCATCCCAAAGCTAAATCGCCTTGGAACGCCCTTTTTCCTATGATCAATCAGAGCCAGTTATAACGAAATCGTCTTGGAGCAAAGCTAAAGGAAGCTTTCTATTTATAGGATCCCCTGCCGAGACATTAATTTCAGTAATATGACCACTTGCACCAATTGAAACATCAATCAATTTCCCATCTTTCGTTTTCACTAAAAAGAGCCTCTCCCATTCATAAACATAGGAATTCTTTTGAACGTAAACTTGTTCGATGGTCCCATCCTGAGCACACTCGATGGTATGAATCGGTTTAAACACGGAATCACTCCTCCACCCTCCATTATTAGACTAAAAGCTTATACCCAGCCACGGAATATTGAGGCTTCTGCCATTTTTCTGACACCCACCATATATGCTGCCAGCCTCATATTCACTTTTCTTGTCTCGGACATTTCATATACTTGATTAAATGAATTGACCAATAACGCTTTTAATTTAGTTTGGACCTCTTCATCTTCCCAATAATAACCTTGATTATTTTGAACCCATTCAAAGTAAGAAACTGTCACACCGCCTGAACTTGCCAATACATCAGGTACGAGAAGCACATTGCGTTCCGTCAAGATCTTGGTCGCTTCCAATGTGGTAGGTCCATTCGCTGCCTCCACGACAATTTGGGCTTTGATAAGATGTGCATTTTCTTTGGTGATTTGATTGGAAATGGCAGCAGGCACTAAAATATCACAATCTTGTTCCAGAAGTTCCTGATTGGTGATTGTATGATCGAATAGTGTCGTTACCGTTCCAAAGCTATCCCTTTTATCAAGTAAGTAATCGATATCCAGACCATCCTGGTTATAAATGGCACCATATGCGTCCGAAATCCCAATTACTTTCGCACCTGCATCGTGCATGAATTTGGCTAAAAAGCTTCCTGCATTCCCAAACCCTTGGACGATGATGCGTGCACCTTTCAATTCTATACCCTTACGTTTTGCCGCTTCCTCGATACAGATGGTGACTCCTTGAGCAGTCGCCTTTTCCCTACCGTGTGAACCGCCCAGAACCAGTGGCTTACCTGTGATGAAACCAGGTGAATCGTGTTCTCTTATTCTACTGTATTCATCCATCATCCATGCCATGATTTGTGAATTCGTATAAACATCCGGGGCCGGAATATCTTTAGTCGGCCCAACTATTTGGCTGATCGCCCGAACATACCCACGGCTAAGTCTTTCCAATTCACCAATGGACATTTGGCGCGGATCACAGATGATGCCGCCTTTTCCTCCGCCATATGGCAGATTCACAATTCCGCATTTTAAACTCATCCACATTGAAAGTGCCTTGACTTCTTCCTCATCGACTTCTGGATGAAAACGGATTCCGCCTTTTGTCGGACCGACAGCATCGTTGTGCTGGGCACGGTACCCAGTGAATATCTTCGTCGTATTGTCATCCATTTTAATCGGAATCCGGACGGTCAGCATACGAAGAGGTTCCTTCAAAAGCTCGAACACTTCTTCAGAATAGCCAAGCTTATCAAGCGCCTCCTTGATTACGACCTGTGTTGAATCAAGCAAGCTGGCAGTTTCTTTTTCTTCTTTGACAGTTGTACTCAATGGAATTCACCTCATAGGTATATTAGGATAAAACTCTTTTAATGCGTTCGATTGCCCAATCCAAGTCTTCTTTAGTAATCACTAATGGCGGAGCAAAACGGATGACTGTATCATGTGTTTCTTTACATAGCAGTTTTTCTTCTTTAAGCTGCTCACAATAAGGTCTTGCAGCTTCTGTCAATTCAACCCCGATGAATAAGCCTCTACCACGGATTTCTTTAATCATCGGATTCTTGATTTCTTTTAAGCTATCCATAAAATATTGTCCAAGCTCCAATGAACGTTCCGCAAGCTTCTCATCTTCAAGTACTTCCAAAGAAGCGATGGAAACCGCACATGCCAATGGATTGCCGCCGAATGTAGAACCATGGGAACCAGGATTGAATACGCCAAGGATTTCGCGGTTTGCAGCTACGCAAGAGATCGGGAAAACCCCGCCGCCAAGCGCCTTGCCTAAAATGTACATATCCGGAACTACTCCATCCCAGTCAGAGGCGAACATTTTTCCTGAACGTCCAAGTCCTGATTGAATTTCATCAGAAATGAATAGGACATTATTTTCTTTACATAGTTCGTATGCTTCTTTTAAGAATCCTTGAGGCGGTATGATGATTCCAGCTTCACCTTGAATCGGTTCGATTAAAAATCCAGCCGTTTGCGGTGTAATCGCTTCTTTCAATGCATCAAGATCGCCATAAGGGATAAGCTTGACCCCTGGTAACATCGGTCCAAAGCCCCTTCTGTACTCTTCATCGGACGACAGGGACACGGCTGCCATTGTACGGCCATGGAAATTCCCGATACAAGCAATGATTTCCGCTTGGTTTTCTGCGATTCCTTTAACATCATAACCCCAGCGCCTAACAGCTTTGATTGCTGTTTCAACGGCTTCAGCACCCGTATTCATAGGAAGCGCCATGTCTTTTTGCGTAATGCGTGAAACCATTTCGTACCACGGGCCTAATTTATCACTATGGAATGCACGGGACGTCAATGTCACGCGATCGGCTTGTTTTTTTAATTCGTCGATGATTTTCGGATGCCTGTGACCTTGGTTCACTGCTGAATAGGCACTAAGCATATCCATATATTTGTTTCCTTCAGGATCTTCCACCCAAACTCCTTCTGCCTTCGAAATGACGATTGGAAGTGGATTATAATTGTTTGCACCATATTGTTCTGTTTGCTCGATTAATTTTTCCGTTACTGTTGTCATGTTGATTCCCCCTAAAATTATAGCGTTTCAGATGTTGTTTTTCCTTGAAGATGAAGAACTAAATAATCAGGACCGCCCGCTTTTGAATCTGTACCTGACATATTGAATCCGCCAAATGGCTGGTATCCGACAATGGCACCAGTACAGCCGCGATTGAAGTACAAGTTTCCTACGTGGAAATCTTCACGTGCTTGTTCGATATGTTCAATATTGTTCGAGATGACTGCACCTGTTAATCCATAATCCGTGTTATTGGCAATCTCGATTGCATGAGTGAAATCTTTTGCCTTACAGAAGGCTACCACTGGTCCGAAAATCTCTTCTTTCATGACTCGTGCATTCTCATCCACATCGGCAATGATGGTTGGCTGGATGAAGAAACCTTTTGAATTGTCCCCTTCTCCCCCTGCAACAAGTTTCCCTTCTTTTTTACCGATTTCAACATAGCTCATGACTTTGTCGTAAGCGGCTTGATCGATAACAGGACCCATGAAGTTGTTTACGTCCGTTGGTTCGCCGACCGTTTTTTCTTTCGTTAATTCAATGACACGATTCAAGACTTGGTCATATACATCTTCCACTATGACTGTCCGTGAACAAGCAGAACATTTTTGACCGGAGAATCCGAATGCAGAAGCGACGATGGATTGTGCTGCCAATTCCAAATCAGCTTCTTTATCAACAACGATCGTATCTTTACCGCCCATTTCAGCGATGACACGTTTCAACCAAATTTGGCCTTCATTTACTTTTGACGCACGCTCATAAATACGGATTCCCACATCACGAGATCCGGTAAAGCTGATGAAACGTGTACGAGGGTGATCTACCAAATAATCGCCAACTTCAGCACCGCTTCCTGGAATGAAGTTCACAACTCCTGCAGGTAATCCCGCTTCTTCCAACACTTCGATGAATTTAGCTGCAATGACCGGTGTTGTACTGGCCGGTTTCAATAAGACGGTATTTCCTGAAACAAGAGCCGCTGTCGTCATGCCTGCCATGATCGCAAACGGGAAATTCCAAGGTGAGATGATGACACCGACACCAAGTGGAATATAACTGAATGCATTGTGTTCAATCGGACGGCTTTCCACTGGCATTCCGTCTTTAAGTTTCAGCATTTGACGTGCGTAGTATTCCATGAAATCGATCGCTTCCGCTGTATCTGCATCTGCTTCATTCCAAGGTTTTCCTGCTTCTTTAACCAATAGAGCCGAGAAGTAGTGTTTTCTTCTCCGGACGATGGCTGCAGCCCTGAATAAAATATTTGCGCGCATTTCCGCTTTCGTTTTTCTCCAAGTTTGGAAAGTCTTATCCGCCGCTTGCATGGCTTGCTCAGCAAGATCCTTATTTGCTTTTGATACGGTTCCAATAACTTCTTCTTTATTTGCTGGGTTTACAGAGGTAATGACTTCATCAGTAAACACTTTTTCACCATTAATGACTAGCGGGTATTTCTTCCCTAAATCATTAGCTACATCATTCAATGCCACTTGAAAAGCTTTATTGTTTTCTTCGATTTTAAAATTAGTAAATGGTTCGTGTTTATATGGTTGGACCATTATGGCTCATCTCCCTAAAGTTTTATATTTTTTTCTCTCGCTTATTAAACAAGCAAGTTCCGTGCCAACTTTTCATTTTTTTGAAAAAACATTGTTTTTTCATAAAATATGCAATGAAATTCAGCACTTATGGGGCAATATTGGCATAGCATGCCATTTATTTTTGCTCTAGCCCCTATTTTTTTCACTTAAACCTTACACTTTTTATTAATGCAAGATTCATGCCAACGTGTAAAATCAAAAAAAAGGGCATTTTTATCCTTTTTCCGCAAAATATTTTTGCACTTCAATGCAAAATAATCTTGCTGTGCAAATTTTATTTGCACCTTTTCTATATTTCTACTACAATAGCTCTAAGAAATGTAAAAAGGGGAGGCATCCATGTATTTAGATCAAATCGTTAAAATAGAAGGTTTTCAAACCATCCTCCACTCGCTTGTGGATGTAATCGATATCGGGATACACATAATCGATATAAAAGGACGAACCATTGTTTATAACAAAAAAATGGCTGAAATTGAAGGAATGGAATCGGAAGAAGTATTAGGGAAAAAGATTCACGAGATCTTTATATTCAAGGAAGAAACGGAGAGCACATTAATACGGGCACTTCATTCTGGAAGGAAAACCGAAAACTCGAAGCAGACCTACTTCAATAATCTCGGACAAGAAATTACAACAATCAATAATACGTTTCCGATTTTGGATCAGAACCAAAATATCATTGGAGCAATTGAAGTGGCAAAGGATATAACGAATCTCGAAAGAATCATTAAAGATAATATCTTGAATAAGGGCGATACCAAATATACGTTTGACAGCATCATCGGAACGAGTGAAAATTTCCTGGAAGTCATAGAAAAGTGCAAGCGCTCGACCAGGACGGCATCCTCCATCCTCATCGTTGGGGAAACGGGCACCGGAAAAGAGCTCTTCGCCCAAAGCATCCATAATGGCAGCAGCCGTTCGACACAACCTTTCATCAGCCAAAACTGTGCTGCCCTGCCAGACAGTCTAATTGAAGGAATACTCTTCGGCACAAAGAAAGGCGCCTTCACCGGATCAATCGAAAGACCTGGATTATTCGAACAGGCACAGGGCGGTACCATCCTGCTAGATGAAATCAACTCATTAAATCCGAACATGCAAGCGAAATTATTACGGGCCCTTCAAGAAAGGACGATTCGCCGTGTTGGGGATACTAAGGATAAAAAAATTGACGTTCGGGTCATTGCAACGATAAATGAAGATCCGATAGATGCCATTTCAAATGATCATTTACGAAAGGATTTATATTATCGATTAAGCGTCGTATCGTTATTCATCCCACCCCTTCGTGAACGGAAAGAGGATATTCCTTTGCTGGCACAATCCTTCATCGAGAAATTCAATGCGCTGTTCGAATTGAATATTGAAGGGATTAGCGAGGAGGTCTACTCACTATTTTATGATTACGACTGGCCCGGGAACGTAAGGGAACTTGAACATATCATTGAGGGGGCCATGAATTTACTGGAACCTGGCGATACAAAGATTGCCATCAATCACCTTCCCACTCTCTTTAGAAAGAAAGCCCATTTTGAAGACATTCATCCCGAGAAAAAAGATGTCAAAACAAATGGAGATCTACAGGAGTCGACCTTATCTCTTGATGATTATATCGCCAATACTGAAAAGCAATACTTGGAGAAGATATTAAAGGAACATGGCATGAATATCTCTCAAGCAGCTAAAGCCCTGAATATCAGCCGCCAAAGTCTTCAATATCGTTTGAAAAAGTATCAGGATAAATAACCACAAAGAAGGCCCCCATTGATATGTGGGGGCCTTCTTTGCTCGTTTATCCTGTAACTATGCGATTCCTTTCATTAGAAAAACTTCGCAATCAGAATGTTTCAGCCGCTTTTGCAACGTTTTCCAAACCATCCGCGATGATTTTTTGAGTCCGATCCGGATACTGATTATGTCCTTCAATGACCACTGCCTCCGGATTGTTGATTCCCCACAGGCTAATGATGTTTTTAACTAAATTCACGGCCATTTCAGCAGAAGCCATTCCTTCCAATGCATAATCCGAACCGCGGGCATTCAATAGCATGACCTTTTTATCGCCAGCATACCCAACTGGTCCCTCCGCCGTATAATTGAACATTTTACCTGCTTGTGCCAAATAGGAAAGGTATGTGATCAGCGGTGCAGGAACCGTTGCGTTCCATAGAGGGAAAGCGACTACCACTTTATCCATGGCTAGGAATTGATTTAAATATTGGTCAACCAGATTTGCCGCTTTTTCCTCTTCGGCTGTCAGTTCAAGACCCTGGTTGCGTTTATACAAACCAGTAATGGCTGTATTCCCATAGTAAGGGAGTTCTTCTTTAAATAAATCCAACTCGGTCACTTCATCTGTACGGTGTGTCTCTTTATATGTTTCTAAAAATGTGTCATACATTTTCGAGCTGATTGCTTGATCTGCTGGACGATCATTCACTTTAACGAATAATACTTTTGTCATTTGTCCATTCTCCCCTGCCGCGGTTTCTTTATTTCCAAATAATCTACTTAAGAATCCCATTATCCTCACCCTTGCTTTCTGCTTTAAATTCAGACGACTAAATGAATCTCATTGCCTGATGGATCTGTTACACTGAAAAACTCTTCTTTTTCCGTGACGACAGCCCCGATTTCTTTAAGTTGCTCCCTTACCTTGTTTCTCGCATCTTCATCTGCAAAAACGAGGGTATACCAGTTCAGCCCCACACTATTTTCCTTTGGAGCAGGGGCGCCAACGCCATTCCATGTGTTCAACCCGATGTGGTGATGATATCCCCCGGTGGAAGTGAAGAGCGCTCCTCCATATCTATTCACGACGGTAAACCCAAGACCTTGCATGTAAAACTCCTCCGTTTTACGTAAATCTGATACATGCAGGTGTATATGTCCCATTAATGTACCTGCAGGCAGCGCACTCCACTCGCCACTACTTTCTTCCAGAAGGTCATTTCCATCCAACGGATCCGTGCCCATCGCAACCTCCCCATCAGCCCATCTCCAATCGGTGGACGGCCGGTCAGAGTATACTTCGATGCCATTGCCCTCCGGATCGGTAATGTACAGCGCTTCACTCACTTCATGATCCGCCGCTCCAAATGGATATTTCGTTTGAAGTAAATGGCGTAAAAAAATCGATAAGTCTGCACGGGTCGGCAGCAAAAGGGCAAAGTGATATAAGCCCGTCGTCCGCCCTTCTTTCGGAATCACATCAGCAGGCTGCTCAAGTGTAAGCAACGGGGTTTTTCCGTCTGTCGTTAAAACAGCTTGCCTTTCTGTTTTCTTCAATACTTGAAGACCGATGATATCTTGATAAAAAGTGATGGCATTTTTCAAATCCAAAACATTAATACTGACTTCGCCAACAAAAGTTACTGGTTTTTGATGAAAATTCTCCATATCGTCACTTCCCTTTTTTATTGAAAATCATGTTATCCAAAGAAAGAACAGTTCGGTTTGCACACACTAGATATACAGACATGGCCAGTAATGCCAAGTCCAGTTCGTAGCCCGCCGCTTGCCCGTTTCCAAGAAAACCAGCAGGTAATTTAGCCGTGAAAATCGCGCCCGCCATAATGACCACAAACAGCACGGAAACGATTCGTGTTCCCAAACCCAGTATAACCGCAAGTCCTCCAATCAATTCGATACTTGCAACGATGTATGCCATGAACCCAGGAATACCAAGGCTATCGAAAAATCCCGCCGTGTTTCCTATGCCCCCTTGAAACTTTGAAACGCCGTGAATGAAAAAAGTAAGACCTAAGATCACCCGTAAAAAAACTTGACCTGCTTCATTTCTATTCATATATAAATTCTCTCCTTTTTTGTTGGTTACTTTATGTAAGTAATTATATTTTCATAAGCACGTAATGTCAAGTAAGTTTATTGGAATTTCTTTTTTCCCTAAATAAAAACGAATTGCAGAAAGCAACTCGTTCCATGGTGCCACTATTTAAATGTGTAATAGATGGTTGAATTGATGATGAAAGAATCCGCAATGGTTCTCCCGACTTCCTCACATTCCACCTTACTGAATTTTGTTGCATCAACGGGCTCATATAATAATTGATGTATGCCGTCCACCGACCGTATTGCGACGATTGCGTCACGGTTTGTCTGATATATCCGTTCCAGTATTTCTTCTTTATTAGGAACGAGGCTGGCAATCCATACAAGATCGAACCCCGTGTAGTCATGAAGGGCGCCATCATTCCAAACTCACGAGTATTTACTCCAAATTCACGAGTATTTACTCCGAATTCACGAGTATTTGCTCCAAACTCACGAGTATTTGCTCCGAACCCATGGGAATCAGCTTTAAATCTCATGCAATAGCACCAAACTCTTAAGTAAATGCACCAAAATCTCGATTTATTGCACTAATCCGCCTTCAAGCAATTCCTCATATTTATAAAGCCCCTTTCGCTAAACAAATAAAATGATTACTATTTACACTTTAGAAAAACAACTCTTTTTCTTGACTGCCCTTCATCATAAAACGTAATGATTACCATTTATAAGGTTTTGTTTCGTTATTGTTAAACGGCCCGTACCTTCAGCTTTCAAGGTAATGCTGCTTTACATGATGATAAGTCATCGACTTTTTCGATAAGAAAAAACTCCTGAAAAATTATTTCAGGAGTTCTATTTTTATTTTTTCAAGTCGTTGTAATGAGTGATAACTTCTTTGGTTATTTCGCTATTTTCGTCCAATCCGCTAACTTCTTTAAGTGCGGTAGCTATACCGTGTTCTTTGATCATCGTTTGCAGTTTAAGGGCTTCTTCATCTTCGTTAAAATCAAAGAGTAAAGCGGCGGCTATCGCTTTCGCAAGATTAGTAAAGGAAAGTCCGGCTTTTTTAGCTTCTACGGCAGGGCGCACGAGACGGTCGTTTGGCCCGAGCTTACGCAGCGGTGAACGGCCGACTCTATTCACCGAGTCATTCAGGTAGGAGTTTTTAAATCGATTAATGATTTTTTCGATATACTGTTGATGCTCATCTGCGTCCAGACCGTATTGCTTTATTAAATAAGCACCCGTTTCTCCTAGGGTTTTCTTGACTTGCTCTACAATGCCTGCATCTTCCAATGATTGGTCAATCGTCGATTTTTTATTTTTGAGATAACCGAGGTAAGCAATAACGGCATGTCCTGTATTAACGGTGAACAGTTTTCTCTCAATGAATGGAGCGAGTTCTTTTACAATGGTCATCCCTTCCACGGCAGGAATGCTTTCATTCGTTTCAACGACCCATTCATAATAAGGTTCCACCAAAACATCGAGTGATCCTTCGTTATTTTGGATAGGAACGATGCGATCGACTGCTGAGTTAAAGAAGTATACTTTATCGGCTAGTTTTTCTTTTGTATCTTGATCCAAGTTTTCTAGGATGTACCCTTCTAAAAGGTCTGTTGCCGATATTTGGTTTTCACAAGCGATCACATATAATTTTTCATCAGTTTCCTTCACCCTTGAGGCTAATCCTTTTGCAATTAAAGGAGCGATATGAGGCAAAATATTGGGACCGATAGCAGTGGTAAGGTAGGTTGCTTTTGAAATTGCTTTAATGATTTCCTCTTCCTGCTTTAAGCTGTTTAATCCCGAAACATTTTCTACTGTAAAGGATTCTTGTTGATCAGTAGCCAGTTTGACTTGATATTGCTTTTTATCATTTAACTGATCGATAATTTGATCGGCTATGTCCACAAAAGTCACATGATATCCAGATTGTGAAAAGAGTGCTCCGATAAATCCTCTTCCAATATTTCCTGCACCGAAATGTACTGCTTGTTTCATTACAATCATCCCTTTATCAAGTTAGTATATAAATAGTCCAAAAATACGGCTTCCAGCCTTCTGTTAATCATTTCCTCGTCCGAAGATGAAAAAATCATGATGGATTCATTGCTTTCAATTAAGCTTGAGCTTATTAAGCTGACGATTTCCTGCTGCTTCACACTCAATTCTTCAGGTGCCAGCATCAGCAGTAAATTTTTCATATGGACGTCATTTCCATCCATACCTTTGACCAGACGATATTCCTCCAGGTGGGCCACCTGGAATATCAGTTCTTTCACATTCTTGTGTCTCGTATGGAAAAGGCCCATTCCAGTGCCAGGAATGCCTAAACCACCTTTTTTTTCCCGTTCGTTCAAGGATTCGATTACATCATCCGCACCCATTAGCAGTGATTCATTTTCAGCCATCCTGACCATTTCTTCGATGATTTCTGGATGTCCTTTAAGATGCGGCAGCCGATAAAACCGGAAATTATCCATGATTGACTCGATGCTCTGCTGGGCATCTTTCAATTCCTGCAGCACTTCTTTCAATTCGCCATCCTCTTTTTTTGGCAGGCTATGGGCTGAATGACTGCCATAACGCTTATTCTTCGTGAAGTTTTCGATATTCTTCCTTAAATAATTCCTGATGTTCAATATATTCTCTTCACTCAAAAGAGGGGATACGAGGATATAATCCATATCGATATACGGAAGACGAACGGTAGAAATAATCACATCATAGTTTTTCAGGCTGCCCTGCTGCTGGATGTCTTTGATCGTCTTGATTTCTACAGTCTCGATTTCGATGATTTCTTTTTTGATCCGGCTTGCAAGCATCTTCGACGTGCCGATACCTGTCGGGCAAACGATGAGTGCCCTTATTGATATTTCTTCCTCCCGCAGCACTAATGCAGATCCGAAATGCAGGACGATGAAGGCTATTTCATCTTCAGGAAATTCTTTTATTTCTTTGAATCCTTTTTCCAGACTTGTCTTCACTGCCAAAAAGAGAACCGGATACTTTCGTTTAATATCTTCGGTTAAGGGGTTGTACAATCCCATTTCCTGTTTGATCCGGAAAAGTGACGGTTCCATATGGGCAAGGAGCCCTTGATACAATGGGAAATCCTTGGTCAAATCGATTTGCAGTTGTGCCGAAACATCTTTTATCAGGTTCCTTATCAGCTGGCCTAATACCACACTGTCATATGGAACGGCATCAGCCGCATGAAGCTTGGAACCTTTAAGGATGGCTGCCAGGTAGCTTATATCATCGATGGTAAAAGAGACTTCCAGCATGGTGCTGAGTTCCTTGCCTATTTTATTCATGAGATTATTCTCATCGGAAAGTTCCCTTATTTTCTTGAAGTCCTTCTCCAAAAAAAATTGGCTTTCATTCCTTTGCAGGGTTACATAAATATGTACTATTAACCCTATATACCCGCTATCCGCCAAACGAGAATGGACACTGTTAAAAGTGGAAAACAGCACCCCATCGATAGCCAGAAGATATTCGGGATCGAAATAGTCGAGGATTTTCGCTTCTGGGAATTTTCCTTCTTGCAACAAAAATAAACTTTCAATCAGCTCTTCATTAAAAAAGTGCAAAAAATAGGCTGCTTGGGCTTTCCGTTTATTTTCTTCAGTGCCGGCAAGCTCTATTCCGACTCCCCTTTTTCTCGTAATCACGATATTAAAATTCTTTAACCATTCAGTCAGTTCGTCCAAATAGGTTGTAAGAGTCGTAATGCTTATACCGAGATCCCCCGCAAGAACTTGAGTTTTATATGATTCTTCCTGCAGTAAAGCTAACAGGAGATGCAACTTTCTTTCTTTTGGCGTTTGATCGATTGGATGATTTCCCATCAGATGCTGTACAAGCCGAAAGACTTGTTCATTCTTCCCGTCTATGGTCAGTCCCTCATGCGTATTGCGTGTTAAATGCAACTCAAATGATTGCAGGATTTTTTCTATGGACTTCAGATCACGTTGAACAGTCCGGACACTCACATTCAGTTGTGTCGCAATGGAAATGGCCGTATGTTTCCCGGAAGTTTTTATGATCAATTCTATGATTGATTTTTCCCTTGAAGTAATATACATGCTACCAACTCATTTCTGGTGGAGTAACACGAGAAAATACTGAATAGAAAAGCGTAAAACGCTTTTCTATTCTTGGTTAAGTTTATTTAATTATTTCCGACATCTATAATATCCATCAATTCCCTGGCTGATGTGGCTTTAACCATCTTTTCGATATTCTCCATCTCAGAGCAGGTAACCGCAATGCCAGATAGAATTTCAAGATGTGTTCCGTCCTTGCCGGCAATGCCGAATATCAATCGTGCCTTTTGGCCGTCAAAGTCAACACCATCAGGAATTTGTAGAACGGTAAATCCAGATTTAAGGACATCTTTCTTCGCTTCCTCGGTTCCGTGCGGAATGGCTACATCATTCCCCATATAGGTTGAAGTCAATTCATCACGGGCAATCATTGCTTCAATATAGCTTTCCTTAACGTATCCTGCATTGACCAAAGCTCTTCCCGCAAAGCGGATCGCTTCTTCCTTATTGGCGAATTGTTGATTAAGGAAGACGTTTTCTTCGCGAAGCAGATCATTATCATCCGGTGCATCTTCTTCACCTGCATCGATGCCAGGTTCAATTGAATGTTCACGAACACCGGGAACCTTCTCTTCAGCATCTTCGACGATTTCATGCAGCTCATCAACGCCGTCATCCTGAAGACGTGCAAGCAATGAATCGTATTCAGGGCTCGATAGGAAATTATCGACGGATACATGATAAGCATTCGGCACTTTATTCTGTGCCCTTGGAGTTAACTCTTCCTGTGTTATGACGATTTGTGCATCAGCAGGAATGTTCGAGATCGCTGTATTGGTCACGGTAATATTCAATCCGGCTTCCTTCACCTTCTTGCGAAGCAGCGAAGCTCCCATCGCACTTGATCCCATCCCAGCGTCACAGGCAAATATTATTTTGCTGACGTTTGTCGGCATCGTTCCCGGTTCTGAAGCGAATACATCAGCAACAGAGCTTTTCTTGCCTTTCATTTCTTGCATTTTTTTCGCGGCATCTTCAATATTCTCTTCAGATTGCTTTCCTGTTTTCAAGACGAATGCACCGACGATGAATGAAACAAGGGCGGCTACGATCACGCCTGCAAAGTTAGCAATATATGCGCCCGCATTATGCGGAGTTACTGCTGTAATGGCAAGTATGCTTCCTGGAGAAGCTGGAGCGAACAATCCTCCGCCTAAAAGCACCAAAGTGAAAACTCCACTCATGCCTCCAAGAATGACCGCTAAGAATAACATCGGTTTCATTAGGATATAAGGGAAATAAATTTCATGGATACCGCCGAAGAAATGAATGATGGCAGCTCCCGGCGCCGATTTCTTCGCAGTTCCTTTTCCAAAAAAGCAATAGGCAAGCAGTACGCCAATACCTGGACCAGGATTAGATTCCAGGAGGAACAAGATGGAAGACCCTGTTTGTTTTACTTGCTCTACACCGATTGGTGATAGTACACCATGATTAATGGCATTGTTCAAGAACAATACCTTGGCAGGCTCGATCAGTATACTTGTCAAAGGCAGTAAACCTGTACCGACAAGCCAATCGACTCCTGCTACAAGCCATCCTGTAAATACGTCTACAGCAGGCCCGATGGCCAAGAAGGATAGAATGGATAATAAGCCCCCAAGTATCCCCGCCGAGAAATTATTTACAAGCATTTCAAAGCCGGCTTTTATTTTCCCTTCAATCAGTTGATCGAATTTCTTGATGGCATAACCGCCGAACGGTCCCATTATCATTGCACCAAGGAACATCGGGATGTCAGAACCAACGATGACACCCATTGTCGCAATGGCACCAACTACGCCACCTCTATGGTCATGGATTAGCTTACCGCCTGTATAACCAATTAAAAGCGGCAGTAAAAACGTAACCATTGGTGTAACCATTTTGGCAAGGCTTTCATTTGGCAGGAAACCAGATGGTATGAATAGGGCAGTGATTAACCCCCATGCTATGAAAGCGGATATATTCGGCATGACCATTGAACTTAGAAAGTTACCGAATTTTTGAACGGCAACCTTTATATTAAAGTGAGCCATTTTGCTCTCTTCCCTTCATATTAATATCGTTTCATTAATCTTAAGGTACGTACCTTCCGCATTCAATAAAACAAAAAGCTAACTTTGTCGCGAAAGGGAAGACAAACATAATGTATCTCAGTTTTCCAGATTTATTCAGCTTATGATGTTTATCGGAAAATGAATAAAAGAGTCCCATTCGCATCTTTACGAATGGGACTCTTTTCAAAATTGGGATATGATCTTTCTTATAGTGGGATGATTCCCAATAGGACTGCTACCACTATCATGACAAGCGTCGATCCGCATGCCCATTTCAGGAAAGTGCGCTGCAATGCCCCGAAATCTTCCCCTACCATTCCAATCAATAGATAAGTAGATGGAACAAGCGGGCTTAATAGATGGACAGGCAATCCTAAAAGAGAAGCTCTACCAATCAAAGCAGGGTCAATTCCATAAGCAGCTCCCGCTTTAGCAAGTAATGGGAGTACTCCATAATAAAATGCGTCATTAGACATGAAGAACGTGAAAGGTGCTGAGATGATGGCTGTAATTACGGCAAAATGTGCACCCATTTGATCTGGAATGTGCTGAATCAAAGAGTTTGCCATGGCATCCACCATTTCCGTACCGGCAAGGATCCCAGTAAAGACACCTGCCGCAAAAATCATCGAAACGACAGATAAAGCATTGTCCGCATAGTTTGCAACACGTTCTTTTTGATCACTGAGTTTCGGATAATTAACCGTAATGGCAATGGCAAAACCTATCATGAACAGAACCGCTGAAGGCATAAGTTCCATTATTAGCGCCACCAGCAAGGTAAGAGTCAATGCGTAATTGAATATGATCAATTTAGGACGCTTAAGATAAGCATCTTCCGTTGCTGCGGCATGCTGTGCAACAACATGATAATCGACCTCTATGATTCCAATTCTCTTTCTTTCTTTTTTACCCAGGCAATATGCCATGAAAAGGACGAATAGGACTCCGCCAATCATCGCAGGAATGACAGGGGTGAAAACATCGGACATTTCAAGTTTCAAAGCGGTCATAACCCGTGCTGTAGGGCCTCCCCATGGAAGAAGATTCATTACACCAGATGACGAAACGGCAATACCGGCCAATACAAGCGGTCTCATTCCAATCCGTTTATATAGCGGAAGCATGGCAGAAATCGTTATCATATATGTAGTCGTACCATCTCCATCCAAGGAAATGAGCAAGGCCAGGACGGCCGTGCCGATGGCAATTTTGACTGGATCTCCTTTTACTAGCCTAAGGATCGTATTGATGATTGGATCGAAAACCCCAGCATCGATCAAAATGCCAAAGAAAAGAATCGCAAATAAAATCATGATCCCAGTTGGCGCTACACCTTTGATCCCTTCCAACGCCATCTCACCCATTTTACCGCCAAACCCGCCAATAAGTGCAAAGGCACTTGGTACTGCAATCAAAGCAATCATGGCTGAAAGTCGCCCTGTCATAATTAAAATCATAAACACTACTATCATTAAATATCCTAATAAAGCGAGCATATCTATCACTCCTATCTTCTAATAAGATAAATTGTATATGAAAACGCTTCATCTGTAAGCGTTTTCAATTTATTGTGTTTTAAAACTATTTTGTCAATTGTGTTCATTGTGTTCACGGAAGCGATTTTTCGAGGAGGAACCGAACGCCACTCCCCGGGTTGAATGGCGCGTTCTTTAAGGAAATAAGCGAATATTCGAGCAAATGATCCGCGCATCTATTCTTCAAATGATAAATTTTCCGGTCCGTCCAAAAGGTCACAGCCGTAATCTATATTGGTCGTTGGTGTATCGATACTGACTTCCTCGAATTCCAGTTCATCGATCCATACTTGGCCGCGCCCTGTAAGAAGGACCCCGAATGAAATGATGGCACTGTTTTCGGGCACATCCAGGACAATATAATAATGGTTCCATTCCGTATCGTTGACGATGGGCCGATTCCCCATATTGTCGAATTGCAAAACATCCTGGAGCGCATTATCCACCCTCATCCATAAACCACAAAATCCATCAACATCTTTTGATTTTAAAAAACCCGACAGTTTCATTCTTTTACAAAGGTAATTTTCCGCCTTGAATTGCTGCATCATCGTAGCAAATTCCTCCTTGGATTCGGCAGTGACGGATTTCAGGAATCCTGATGCCTGGCCTTTATGGAATGTCTCCCGGTCAATTCCCATTTGATAATTGAATGGATGACTCCCACTTAAATTCCAGCCTTTTAATAATTGTTCGTTTTTCATCGTCATTTCCTCCTTTTGCAAGGTTAGTTTACTTACGAGTTTCCGATATTGCCCTGGCGGCAGGTCATAATATTTCTTGAATGAACGAGTAAAGGATTCCTGTGTTTCAAAGCGGTAATATAAAGCAATATCGATTATTTTTTCATCGGTATAAAGCAGCATGTTAGCTGCATTGGCAATTCTTCGATACCGAATATATTCCGATACGGTCACGCCAACCTCCTTGTGAAAAATACGATGATAATGAAACTTCGAAAAACCTGCGAACCGTGCGATGTTCTCCAAGGATAATTCGTCTTGTAAGCTATTCTCTATATATTCAATCGTTTTTTGGATGATGGGGCTATATCTCATTTCCGAACCTCCTTAAGAAAAGGATAACAGATTAACATATCGTTTTTTTGACATATATTGCTTTTTTCATAATCTTTCAAACGATGCATCATAAAAAAAGGCTCTTTTCGTAAAGATTGTTGTTTTTAAAACGAAACTATTTAAGGTTGATTGGAGCGGAAGTGCGAGACTCCTGCAGGAGCAGCGAGAAAGGTGAGACCCCACAGGCGTTTACGCCGAGGAGGCTCACCGCCCGCCCCGAGGAAAGCGAGCATCTGGAGGGGAAATCAGCCACAACTCACTACCTGGTAAATAGCAACAAAGTATGTGAAAACAGCCTAAAAAAGACACCTCCAATCTTGAAGGTGTCTCTCACTTAATTCTATTGAATTTTATAATATCTCCGCTCAGGTCTTCCCACTACCCCGTATACGACTTCTGCTTTACATTTCTTTACTGATATCAAGTATTCCAGATAGCGTCTCGCGGTTGTCCTGGAAGCGCCGATTTGTCCGCTCACTTGCTCAGCCGACAAACCGATATCGCTTGCTTCAAGTACCTCGATCACTTTCGTCAAAGTGATTTCGTCGACCCCTTTCGGTAAAGCGGGCCCATCGTTCGTTTCCGAAGCGGCAGTTCCCTTTTTCAAAATGAGATCAACAAAATCCTGGTCTATTTCTTGTTTGGATTTCATCAGATGGGCTTTCTTAAGATACTCTTCGATTACTTGGTTGAAGCGCTTCATTTCAACTGGTTTTATTAAATAATTCTCTACTCCGTAGTGAAGCGACTTTTCAAGTTGTTCTTTATCCGTTGCCGCGGTAATCATGATGATATCCAGATTTGGGAATTTCCGCCTTATATCCGGAAGAAGATCTGTTCCAAGCTGATCTGGCATATATACATCAAGCAAAAGCAAATCAGGGCTTTTTTGCTCCAAAATCCGAAGCGTCTTTTTTGCATTGACAGCTTTTCCGACCACTTCTATTTCATCAAAGTTTTTCAAGAATTTTTCATGGATATCCGCTACTCGAAAATCATCTTCTGCGATGACTGCTCTTATCTTCAGCATTCTTTCCCTCCTCACTGTTCTTTAGGAAGATACACGGTGAATATGGTGTTTTCACCCTCGCTTTGAACTTCGATGATGCCGCCCAGCTCTTTTACGACACGATCAGCATTCGAAAGACCATACCCACTCGGACTTTCATTCTTTTTCGATGTGAAACCCCGATCGAAAATATGGGCGATAGCATCCTCCGGTATTCCTTTTCCGTTATCACTCACTTCAAATACCATATCATTTCCGATATCGGTGGCGAAAAATTTCACAAGTGGCTCCTCCATTCCTGAAACCGCTTCAAGTGCATTATCGATAATGTTCCCCAGAATCAATGTTAGTTGTGACAATTTTATATGATCCGGAAGTTTCTCTAGGTAACTTTGTGAGTCTATTTCAAAGATTATTTTCTTTTCCGATGCTTTCCCTATCTTACCAAGCAACAGGGCTTGTACCTTTGTATCCTTTATCTGTTCGAACACGACACGGTTCAGGGAATGCAATTCGGAGGTTTCGCTTTGAATCATATCTATCGCTTCATCATATTCCCCTAATTGTATCAATCCTGATAGAACATATAGTTTATTGGTAAACTCATGGGTTTGAGCCCTTAAATCCTCTGAATGCATCTTCACTTCCGATAATGTGTTGACCATTTCCTCAATTTCCGTTCGATCACGGAACGAAGCGACAACACCGCTTACCCGTTCACAATCAAAGATTGGCGTACAATTCACAATAACGGATTTATCTTTCCATGAAATCTCCTTATCCACTTGCGGTTCACCGGACTTCAACACCTCGAATAAATATTTCGAAGGAAATAGGCCATCCACGTTCAAATCGCGTACGGACTCTTTAATATCCAGCAATTTTTTCGCCGGCTGATTCATCGATGTAATCAACCCTTTATGGTCAATGGCCAGAATTCCTTCTTTCACCGATTGAAGTACTGCATTTTTTTCTTTATATAAATTGGCGATTTCAAATGGTTCCAGCCCCAATGTATCTTTACGTATGCTCCTTGCAAGCATATAACTGCCAATGATCGATATCATGATGGCCACTAAAGATACAATCATCTCTTTGGACAAATCCTTGAAAATCTGGGCGCGGACATCTTCCACTAAAAAACCGACCGAGACGATACCAATTATTTTTCCATCCTTATTGAATACCGGTGACTTTCCCCGAATGGATAGACCAAGTGATCCTGCCGCTTCGGAAACATAATATTCACCATCCCGAATGGCCCTGCTATTATCTCCGCCTTCCATCCGTTTCCCAATTTCGGAAGCCAGCGGATGGGAATAGCGAATGCCCTCTTTATTCCCGACAACGATGAACTCAGCCCCTGTTTCCCTGCGAATCTTTTCGGCAATCGGCTGGATTATGCCGGCGGGATCATCCGTTTCAAAGGCCTCTGTAACTGTAGGCATGAAGCTAATCGTCTTTGAAAGTTCCAACGCCAATTGACCTTTATCCTTCACTATTTGCCTTCCTTCCATATAGGAAAAAGAAGTCGTCAATAAGAGAATCAAAAACAGGCTCAACGATAAGACCAACCCGAGAATCTTGGTTTCCAGCGATACTTTTTTCCTCATATTCAACAGCATCCTCTTTTTTCATATTCATTCACTAAATTTTATAGGAGCATAATGATTTTACCATTTCTATTAAATATTGAACATTGTGATTACTAACCGTAGTTGGCGTTTATTTCATTATGTAAAAAGCGAAATAAATTTCTATGATCATCACCCTAAAATGCTCAAAGGAAACATCCCCTTTGAGCATTTTCAAAAACAGGTAAAAGAATTGATTTGTCTTGTATCAATGCCCCAGAACCTGCCGTTCCATCTGAAGCCTGCAACAGATCGCGGACCGACAAAAATGGGATAATACCAGAAACTCGCACAAAACGAAATGGCCCCTGGATCTACAGCAAATGTTGAAGCCGATTGTTGTTGAGGGATAAAGCTCGGTGGGGGATCCGTTGGTGCTTGCAAACCCGGCGGTGGCCCTGGAAATTGAGGCGAGGTTTATCTCCGAATTTAGAAATATATCGACGGAACCTACAGTTTTATCTCCGAAAGTAGAAATATATCGACGGAACCTGCAGGTTTATCTCCGAAAGTAGAAATATATCGACGGAACCTACAGGTTTATCTCCGAAAATTGAAATATATCGACGAAATCCACAGTTTTATCTCCGAAAGTAGAAATATATCGACGGAACCTACAGTTTTATCTCCGAAAATTGAAATATATCGACGGAACCTGCAGTTTTGTCTCCGAAAGTTGAAATATATCGACGGAACCTGCAGGTTTATCTCCGAACATTGAAATATATCGACGGAACCTGCAGGTTTATATCCGAAAGTAGAAATATATCGACGAAGCATGCAGTTTTATCTCCGAAATTGAAATATATCGACGTAATCTACAGTTTTATCTCCGAATTTAGAGATATATCGACGAAATCTACAGTTTTATCTCCGAAAATTGAAATATATCGACGAAATCCACAGTTTTATCTCCGAAAATTGGAATATATCGACGTAATCTATAGTTTTATCTCCGAACATTGAAATATATCAACGAAGCCTGCAGGTTTATCTCCGAATTTAGAGATATATCGACGTAATCTACAGTTTTATCTCCGAAAGTAGAAATATATCGACGAAACCTGCAGTTTTATCTCCGAACATTGAAATATATCGACGTAATCTAAAGTTTTATCTCCGAATTTAGAGATATATCGACGGAACCTACAGGTTTATCTCCGAAAGTTGAAATATATCGACGAAATCCACAGTTTTATCTCCGAATTTAGAGATATATCGACGAAATCCACAGTTTTATCTCCGTTGTTGAAATATATACTAATTCAATATAGCAATCTCCATAAATAGAAGGTCGCATAGGATTCCCAATCGGCCCATGCTTCCGATAGTTTCAGGATTTCCGCTTTCGTTGGTTTTGCTTCCGTTTCCATGACCAGTTTCATGGAATTATGCAGCCCGACGTCATCGATGGGAAAGGCTGCGGGAAAACGCAAACAGCGCATCAAGACATAGTTCGCTGTCCACGGACCGATACCCCGTATTTTGGTCAGCATCTTTTCAGCCTTCTTTACATCCTTTGCATTCAACAGCTTTTCTTTTGTAAGTTCCCCTTCTGCAATCAGTTGCGCAACACCTATTAAATATTCACACTTCTTCACCGTCATCCTCAAATCGGCAAAATCATCGACCGTCAATTTCGCGATTACATCAGGCTTTGGAAACAACCAATATTGCTTTCCTTCGAATTCAACAAAATCACCAAACCCCTCCACAAGCCTCCGTTTCAAGGTATAGGCATAAGTCAAGTTAATCTGCTGTCCAAGTATTCCCCAGGCAATCGCTTCAAATAAATCAGGGATGCCTATATTTCTTAAACCGAAGAATTGGCTTACCGGCTTTTGCAATAAAGGGTCATTTTGTGCCAGCTCATAAAAAGGAAGAAGATTCGTCTCAAGATCGAACCAGTGACGAATATATTGGGAAACAGCATCCTTTACCTGATTATCCATCGGTGCAGTTCGCCCTGGAAATCGAATGATCAGCTCGGTTTCATTCATCGCACTGATTTCTACTAAAAGTGTCTCGTTTTCGACAACAAGTGCACGATAAATTTTTTGATCAACAATTTCGAACAGACATTCATTGGAGGATCTTGATAAGTATTTAAGGTTTTCCGAAAAACTAAACTCTTTTGGTGCACGTATTCTCAATTCAGCCATGCCTTCGTCCATTGATAATGTCTCTTTCATTCTGCCCCTCCTTTAGCTTTATTGTAATGAAAAATGGATACGTTATCTTGCTCTTTTCTTTTTCATTCAACTCCCTTATTTTAACAGACCAATAGTCTTCTCCACTAACTTTCCACTAATTGATAATTACGTTATCTTGCTTTTATATTATCAAAATGTTTGTATATCAACCCTTTCTTGTATACTAAAAGAAGAGGTGAATGTGTTGAATCCGAAAAAAGCAGATTTCCCGAATGAATATTGGAAAGCCATTATTGATTGCGATGCAGCATATGATGATCATTTTTTATATGGGGTAAAAACGACAGGCATTTTTTGCAGGCCTTCCTGTAAATCCAGGGTGCCTAATAAGGAAAACGTGAAGATTTTCAAAAATGCCATGATGGCTTTGGAAGAAGATTTCCGCCCTTGTAAACGATGTAAACCGGAAGGACTGAATTTGCCGACAGAAGAATGGGTTGACCAAATAGCCGAATGGATCGACACACATTACAGAGAACCCCTTACATTGAACAGATTGGCGGATATTTCCCACGGCAGCCCCTATCATTTACAACGATCATTCAAGCGTGTGAAGGGGATATCGCCCACTGAATACATTCAACGGCTTCGCCTTGAAAAAGCAATGAGGCTCCTTGAAAACTCCGAACAGCCAATAACTGAAATAGGCTTGGCTGTCGGGTTCTCAAGCACACCCTATTTCCTGACGCTATTCAAAAGGAAAATGGGGAATACCCCTTCAGGATATCGGAAAGCTTATCTCAAGACTCAAGCGAAGGAGCGTGAACAAGATGAAGAATGTTAAAGAACAAACCATTGAATGGGCCATACTGCATTATGATAAGTGGCAATTATATATTGCCAAGACGGAAAAAGGACTTTGCTATGTAGGCTCTCCTGGTCAATCGTATGAAGACCTGAAGGCTTGGCTACAAAAACGCTTTCCAATGGCGAGCCTTGTTGAAAATGAAGAAGAGTTAACACCCTATCTACAAGAACTCCTAGAATATTTCGAAGGAACCAGGCAGACTTTCTCTCTTCCAGCAGATGTAAAAGGTACGCCCTTTCAACAAGAAATTTGGGCAGCGCTGAATCAAATACCCTATGGCAAAACCTGTTCCTATTCCGACATTGCCCAAGTGATCAAAAGACCTTCCGCTGTTCGGGCGGTCGGAACGGCCATTGGTGCCAATCCTGTTCTGATCACGGTGCCATGTCATCGGGTAATCGGGAAAAACGGGGCCATCACCGGTTACCGAGGGGGTACGGAGATGAAACAATATCTACTTGAATTGGAAGCACAAAAAGCGGTGATGAATGAATAAGGCGTGAGTTCAATCGGACCGCCAAAAAAAGCATCCGATCATGCGGATGCTTTTTTTGCGCCTTTGTTTCTTAGTACCAGATGGTCACCGCTTTTTTATATGCATCACTATTAGGAATCGCATGTATCCCTTGGCCCTGTGCTTTGCGCGGGTCTAAATCATATACCATTGGTGTATAGCAAGAGGTCTGCCCGATATTCACAACACCATTGCCCCCGGAACTGGCGCATGTATAGGCCTTACCATCAGTACTTCGGACGATCCTGGCATCCGCTTCATGGTTATATACGGCGGGGCGTGTTACGGTCACTTTTGCCCAGGCGGTTTTACAGACAGTGCTGAATTTCAATTCTACGTACGAATTGGAATCGATCCATTTTTTATCCTTCGTTACCGCCGAACTTGCACAACTATCATAGTTAGGGCTTTTGCCATCATAAGTATGTGTTTCGGCCAGGGCCTGATTTTTTCCAAATCCAAAATCGACAAGAAACATCGACAAGGTCATTGCCATGGATAAACCTATCATTTTAAGCTTTTTATTCAATTCATTCATCCTTCCTTTTTCATAAAAATAGATGAAGGCTTTCCTTTTTCATTAATACCAGCCAGTTTCGCCTGCCGTATATGGCCAGTATGCAACTGCTTGAGCTTTTCGAGGATCTAAATCATATACCATAGGTGTATAGCATGTCGTTTGACCTTTATTTATTTCACCATTTCCTCCAGGAGATGCACAGCTAAATTGTTTATTATCAGTATTTCGGACAACCAATGCCGTTGCCTCCCCATCTGCTTTAGCCGGTCTGCTTAAAGTGATCTTTGCCCAAGCCGTTTTGCAAGTTGTGCTGAATTTCAACTCCAAATTGGCAGAAGCACCGTTGGCATAAATTTTCACTGACTTCTTCGTGACTGCGCTATTTGCACAACTATTATAGTAAGGACTTTTTCCATCATAGGTGTGTGTTTCTGCTGATGCTTTGCTGGCAAAAAAATCAAGGGAGCCAAAAAGGACTAAAAAAGCTACAAAAAATGAAATACATAGAACCATTTTTTTCATTATTTCACTCATCCCCTTAACAAAATTCATACACTGTTCATCTTACAATTTTGTAATATTCTTACAAGTGATAAATTCCCTAGTTCATGAAAATTTACAGAAAACCTCCTTTAACTTGAACCCTGCCATCATTTATACGTCTGATATGTCTCGCTTTATCAACTGAATCACCACGGGACAAATTCATTATGCCTATGAACAATTCACGACAAATCCGGGAACAACTAAGGACATATGAATGTCGCGTTTGAGACAAAACGGGCCAATAGGCTATAGTTGAACGGGGAAAAGACACAGGTCGATGTACTTAATGTTTTTTAAAATAGAGAAAAGCCCCAACAAAACTCGAATCATTTTGTCGGGGCTTTATTTTCATTTAGCAAGGCCAGAACCTGAAGCCTTCGATAAGTTTTCTCTGATCAATCTAATGATGCTTTCATAATAGGAAAGATCATGCGGCACGAGCTCATCTCGTCCAACAAATCGATCGATCATCATCCTACGGCCTTCTTGATTCATTTCGAATCCCTTAATATTCACTTTGTCCTTCGCTTCGGTCCAAAGCTCTTCGAAGTCATTCAGTACTACCTTCACCATCCCGGAAACCTCTTCTGGCTGCAGGGTGAAATCATCGAAGCAATGTGCACTTTCATATAGAAAGACGTTTGCCAGTTCCTTGTCGATGAAATCTTCTTTCGTTTGATGGTATTCAATAATCCCTAATGGAACCAACTCGTCAAAGGAAACGTCAATGCCTATTTCTTCTTTAATCTCCCTGACTCCGTCGTATACCGATTCATGAGCCAGTAAATGACCGGCAGCCGTTATATCCAATAGATTCGGATAATCTTTTTTCATCGCACAACGACGCTGAAGATATAGGTAATCCACTCCGGCTTCCGAACTTGCAAACCAGCAATGGAAAACCTCATGCCAATGCCCCAATCTATGTACTTCCTCACGCGGAGCCACGCCGATTTGAATGTGATCGGAATCGAATACTTTCAACAACTCGGTTTCCATGGAGCCTCACTCCTAGCCTTTTTATAAAAAACTGCTTCACCCTTTTTCTTTTTTCCAATTTTTCGGGTTTAAATAACCTTTATATTTAGCAGCCACCTCTTTCCCAACCAAAAGCGCGCCCGCCCAAAACATGACTTCCGCAAAGACGATTGCACCTGTTATGACCCCCGCTTTAACGCCAGTCGAAAAAGGCGTAAAAGGAGCTATTACAGGAATGATCCAAGTGAGAAGGGAAATGATCAGGAATCCCATCCCTACTTTGTAAAACTTCGATTTCTTTATTTCCTTACTTTCTTTATCCAATTAAATAACCTCCGTCATGATGATTTTCATTTAATTCCCCCGCCAAACATTCCACTTTCAAATATACCATTGAATATATTCTTTTTTTTATACGTTTGAATGTTCATTTCGTTTCATAATATGAGATATAAAGAAATTTCAATCGAGGAAAGATAGGGAGGACAGTGTATCTATTAAGATTGACTTTACCATTCTTAATGGATTTAATAATCTTATACATACTATTCTTATAACACTTGCATGCAGGAAAGGAAAAATCCAATGTATATTGAATTCATTGCCACAACCATAGAAGATGCCCTTTTAATCGAGAAATCGGGCGCAGACCGAATCGAGCTTGTCAGTGCTTTAGCCGAGGGGGGATTAACTCCCAGCCACGCCCTGATAGAAGCTGTCGTCAATTCGGTAAAGATACCAGTCAACGTTATGGTCAGGCCTCATAGCCAATCGTTTTGTTATACTCAAAATGATTTGGAAATCATGAAAAAAGATATCCAAATCATTCGATCACTGGGAGCGAACGGGGTCGTATTGGGTGCATTAAATGAAAAAAATGAAATCCATCGACCATACCTCGAAGAACTATTGACGGTATGTGAAGATTTGGAGATTACATTCCACCGAGCCATCGATGACACAAACGACCCAGTCCTTTCAGCTGAAATGCTAGGACAATATCCAGGAATCACAACGATATTGACTTCCGGTGGACATGGGGATTTGCCCAGCCGCATGCAAACCATTCAACAAATGAAAAGAGTCTGCGGCGACATAGCGATATTGGTGGGAAGCGGCTTAAATAAGGATAATATCCTATCGATCCATTCCGAATTGCATACCGGTCACTATCATTTCGGTACGGCTGTTCGAAAAAATAACAGTATCATTGAAGGAGTCCAATTAGAAAAAGCTAAAGAAATCGTGAACATGCTAAAGAAATAATATCGGAAAGGGACCATTTCTTTGGTCCCTTTTATGATGCAGACCTCTTTTTTTGTAAAAAGACTGAGTCCCAAAACCAAAAAATCAGTGCCGCAGAAAGGCTTATTGCATAGTAATTCTTTGTAGTTAAAACTTCCATACTGATGTCAAAATTAAGCACCGAAATATAAATGAATACAGCCAGCAAAGAGAAAAAAATATAAAGGCAACAATAAAGTAAACTGAATTTTTTAGGATGTTTATTGAAAAGGACCTGTACCGGAACAGCAAATAATAAATAAGGAATAACCACATAAAAAGAAAACACGATAATACCAAGTCCCCCCCAGGAACCCCCGCTAAAAATAACCCACACTGTGGAAAGCGATAGACAGGAGGAGACTAGACTAAAAAAATAAGAAGGAATCACATCGCTTAGCTCCGATATCTTTTGACTCATTTTCCAAAGTTCCATTTTAATCAGTACCTCGCAGTCTACAATAATATAATGGGAATTTTTACATATTCATTATACTATATAAAATGGAGGTGTTTTTATTTTGGAGCTATATATCGAATTATTCATTTTTCTGGCCATCCTCTTTTTAATAGTGATTTCCAATCGATTCTTACCTTGGTGGGTAAAAGCCGCCATTGCCGTTTATTACTCTGTCATTTCCTATCTCTTCATTACCACTAAAAATAAAATTGATAAACAGTACGAGAATATCACTCCTGTACCTGACGCTTACTGGGATAAAAATTCAGCGTGGGTTGACACTATGACTGGTTATTATTTATGGTCCTTTTTAATAATACTCCTGTTCATCTATTTTAAATGGTTCACAAGTGTGAAAAGTAAGGAAGCGAAGGGATGGGTGATCGTTAGTTTCATTCCATCATTGGCCCTTTTTTTACTATTCATGTTCATATTCAGTTTTTCATATGGGTACAGGCCATAGGGGTTGGATATTGCCTTACTCAAAATTAGAAGGTTGCCGCAGCAACCTTCCATGAAATTTCCCAATTTCGGGATTTAATTTTTGTTAGCGTCAGCAAAGTGCCCCATCGCATTACACATGAATTTTGCTAAACCATCCCCATATTGGTCGATATTTTTGGTGAAGCGTTGATCATCCACGTACATTTGACCTAAACCTTTGAAAGCTTCCGGCGAGTATGTTCCGAAGTTATTGTTCAAACAGTCATACCATTCTTTAATTGCTTTTTGTGCCTCCTCCGACTCGGGCGAGGCAGTACGGATTGACGCAAGTTTTATATAAATATCCGATACAATTTTCTGTGCATCTTTGGACATACCCGCCACTTTAGCCTTCGATTCATCGACAGCTTTATCCCCCCAACGCTCTCGGGCTTCTTCTTCATAAGGATTCTGACTGAAATCAAACCCTTCAAATTTTTCTTTATCCGTCATTTGAATTTCCCCTTTCATATGCTTAATCGATTTATCGACCGTGTTAATTAATTTATCGAGTTGACTGCGTTTCTCCAGTAACATTTTTTGATGCTGCCTTAACGCTTCTTGTTTATCAAACGAAGTACTGCTTATCATTTGTTTAATTTCCTTTAAGGGCATGTCGAGTTCCCTGAAAAACAGGATTTGCTGCAACATCTCAAGATTTTCATCCGAATAAAGGCGATAACCGGAATCGGTTGTCTCCTCTGGCGATAATAACCCGATCTCATCATAATAATGCAGTGTCCGCACACTAATGCCAACTAAACCGGCTAGTTCTTTCACTTTCATTGCCACTGCTTCCTACCTCCTTTCGATATCATTTACTGTAAGGTATTACGCAACGTGAGAGTCAAATAAAAAAATGAAAAATTTCCGCCTAACTTGAAAAGACGATCCTTCCTAATGAAGAATCGCATGATAGTCAGAGTTCACACATTAACATTCCCTTTTTACTCGTGAGTTTTGGCCTTTTACTCGTGAGTTTGAGCCTTTTACTCGTGAATTTGACGCTTTTACTCGTGAATTTTCGCATTTTACTCGTGAATTGGGCTTTACTCGTGAGTTTGGGCCTTTTACTCGTGAATTTTCGCATTTTACTCGTGAATTGGGCTTTACTCGTGAATTTCGGCCTTTTACTCGTGAGTTTTGGCCTTTTACTCGTGAGTTTCGGCCTTTTACTCGTGAGTTTGAGCCATTTACTCGTGAATTTGACGCTTTTACTCGTAAGTTTTGGCCATTTACTCGTGAATTTTCGCATTTTACTCGTGAATGAAGCATTTGCTCTGCATGAAAGTTGGCTCCGATCTTAGCTACACTTTTTTTCTCCAATGATCGGGAATGCTTAAAGAAGGCGGTAATTTTGTATGCATATCGCCTTTGGCCGAGTTAACTTGTGCTTGTGTGATAAAGAAACTTCCGGTGAGATCGGCACCGCTTAAATCAGCGTCCCTAAAGTCGGCGCCGATAAGGTCAGTCACTCTCATGTCAGCTTCCCTGAGGTCAGATGCAATAAACAAAGCTCCTCTTAAGTTCGCTCCCCTAAGATTAGCACCTCTTAACTTTGCACCGATAAGGTCGCTGCCCCTGCCTATTTTGTACAGTTTTTTTTGATTTTTCTTAATTGAAAACTTTGCACGTACCAGTTCACTTGTGCGCAGAAGTAAATCATTAACGGTCGCTCTATGGGCTGGTACATTTAGTTCCAATAGAAATTTTGGACTTTGCTTAGTATGATATTCCATGTCTTCAAAAGCACCCTGCAAATCCCGATGAAGTGGTTTCGCATCTTCTAAATTCAGTGCTTCATTTAAGTAGCAAAGCATTTCATGAAGTTGTTGCATAATAGGAAATACATCAAACATTTCCTTTGCTGACGCTGGGTTGTCTCTCCAATCGTTTCCATCATAAGTGATTTGGGATACCTTTTGACCGGCACCAAAGCATTCATATACCGTGCAGCCCCTAAATCCTTTTGCTCTGAGATTTTCATGAATGCCGCAACGATAATCTGATTGCAGGTTTGAACATGGTGTACCTCCATCTTTATCAAAGGCAAAATCAGCAGATTTTGCATAAGGCAAAGCTACACAGCACAAACCAAAACAATACTCACAGTCTGCACGCAAATTGTTAGGAATACTATCGTCATTCGTTAATTGACTGAGCAATACTTACACCTTCCTTTAAAAACTGGCTCTGCCTATCTAAAATCGTTTCATACTAGTAGACTTTTTTCTTCTATAAGATAGACTTTAGTTTTTCCCATTCTTCAAGTGAAAGTTTTTCGGTCATATGCTTATATACATCAGGGACTTTTACCAAACACATAAGTTCCAGACTATTGCCATCAGGATCAGTAAAATAGACGGAAGCGTTTCCTTGGTTCGGACGCACAAAAGGTTCAATGGTTGTCCTTTTACCAAAAGGGACGACTTCAATTTTTAGAGATTGAAGCCAAGTTAACGAACTTTTCATATTTTCATAAGATACCCGAAAGGCGATATGCCTTAGTGAAGGGTGGTATGGAGTTTGATATTCTTTCCCTTCCCATAGGCCGACCCAGCTTTTGTTTTCCTCTATCCAAAAGAAGGCAGTATCTTCATCCCTCCAGGCTAGTTTCAAGCCTATTTTCTTATAAAAATCGATTGAGATGGCCAGGTTCTTAACGGGTAAATGGGCTTCATATAAACCTTCTATCATATTACATTCTCCTTTCTCCTTTTAAGTAATGAACCCTTTTGCCGGGAAAATATCTCGCGATTATTTCTTCATTGCCGCTACAGCTCTTAAATTTTTTGCTATTGTCAAGCGGTCAATCCTCGCTTGCCCTTCGGTACTTCACGATACATCCCCATCTTTTCACAATTTTTATTCTTGGGAATGCGGTCTATTAATAGAGGAATGTGGATTTATAGGTTCTTACTAAAATGGTAGAGTGTTACCTTTTGACCGGTATCCGCATTATTTTCCGTTTTAATCGAAATCCTTTCAAAACCGTTTTTCCCTAAAACCTTTTGAGAAGCCAAATTGCTGCTTGTCGTTATGGCATGTATTTGAGTCAAATTCAATTCCGGCGCAAGATTAACCAAAAGCTTTAAAGCTTCGTTCGCTATCCCTTTTTGCGTAAACGCTTCACCAATTCTATATCCGACATGTGCCGTACCATTCATGGGGTCGATATCCACAAGATTAATCCTGCCGACGATTATGCCTGAACCATCCTTAATCAGATAAAAAGAGGAGATAGCATCTTCTTGTTCTTTTAATAATTCCTTATGCCTGATTTCAAACGTTCCAAAGCTATAATAATCATCTCCCCGACTTTGGACCGTCTGCTCGAAAAACCTTCTATTATTGCATTCAAATGCAAATAACTCTTGTGCATCCTGTTCATTAAGCCTATCAATGTATATATCCTTCATTCCTTCATCCCTTTCCAAAAACGCTAAGTATTACCTATCATTCAAGAAAACCAAGGGCTTATCCTTCCTGTAAATGGATAAAGTTTTTTTTCATTCAACAGTTTTTAGCAGGAAGCATGTGCCTTTAGTAAAGAATCTATTTTTGATCGTTTAATGCTGTCATTTGGATAACACTGTCACATACTGACAAATCGTGATACCCTCAATACCATATCATTCCAAATACTATAAACCCATCATACCAACTAATTTCCATAAAACTCCACAAATAGTTGAGAATAAATCTTTTTACATACGTTGTATAAGTTGTAAAAGCTTTTACAAAAAAACGAGGGGAATCATGATCATGAAGTCTACTGAAGGAAATTTTATCGAGCGGCTGCAACGCCAAGAAGAGGAGGCATTGGAATTTGTAGTGGATACCTATTTGCCACTAATCAAGGGGGTCACATATAAGGTTCTCTCACCACTCAAGAACGACGGTGTTCTGGAGGAATGCATCAATGATATTTTTCTCTCAATCTGGAACAATTCGAAAAAGTTCCATGGGGATAAAACAGATTTCAGAAAATGGATTTGTGCGATCGCTAAGTTTAAAGCGATTGATTACTACAGAAAAGCCATGAAGAAAATGGAGCTTACGTCAGGTTACACAGAAGTAGATTCAGAAAAATCTGTAGAAGATGAACTGATTATATTGGAAGACAGAAAAGAACTGCTTCAGTTAATCAATCTCTTAGAACCTGTTGATCGGGATATTTTTATCATGAAGTACTATCTAGGTTTGAAAAATGAGGATATATCGATAAAACTCGGGTTGACCAAAGCATCAATAGACAATCGTATTTATAGAGGGAAAAAGAAGCTAAGTCAAAAGGCTACGAATCTTAAGTTAGGAGGCAGCGTCGTATGAAGGATATTTATGAATTATTAAATGATATGGACATAGACGAAACTGAATTTAAGGAAATGGAAGTCACCGAACTAGAAAAAGCCAAAATCAAAAGATCACTCAAAAAATCAATAAGCAAGAAGAAAAAAATGAAGCGCTGGCAGAAGAATGTGCTGGCTGCTTCCATTATATTCGGATTATCCACCGCAACGATAGGATTCTCGTTTACCGCTTCTGCTAAAAGCATTCCTTTAATAGGAGATATTTTCAGCTTTTTAGGTAATGGAAAAACGGGTCTCTATGATGATATCAAGAATACTGGAAAGGGTCTTTACGGTGATTATAAGGCCTACTCCAACGAAATTGGCCTTACCGAAGAAAGCAATGGCCTTACTTTCACGATAAATGACGCCATTTATGACGGAAAAACGGTAACCATCACTTATACTATTGAAAGCGAAGAAGATTTGGGGGATGGATCATTCTATATTCCCGGCCCGAATATAAAAGAGATGAAAGCCCAAGCAGGATCGGATGGAGTTACAAAAGTAGCTGATAAAAAATATGTAGGCTTATTAACGGCTAGTAATTTAGAAGATCTTAAAGAAGATAAGGTAAATATAGACTGGGATATAAACAGCATTAGTATTACTGACAAGCATAAAGAGATAAAAGGAAATTGGAACTTTGCCTTCTCTTTAGAGGCAACCGAAAGCAACGAGAAGGTCATCAATAAAAGTGTAGATCAATATGGAGTAAAGGTTTCCGTTGAAAAAATCGCGATATCACCGATGTCATTTGTCGTTCACTACAATCAAGAAGTTTCCGACTTGGTTAAAAACAAGTGGGATGACGTCTATGTTGAATTGACCATTAAAGATGACTTAGGAAATGTTTACTCTGGTCAAGGCAACGGAGGAATGGGTTTGGGTTCTTATAATATGAGCTGGAGTAAAACCTTCCAAAAAATTGATCAGAATGCTACGAAACTGATTGCAACTCCTCATTTGTCGTTACGGAATTTCACCTCAGAGAATCATGGGGAAGTAACCATAACGGAAGATGGTAAAGAAAAGGTGTCATCCTTCCCATCAAAACCAAAAAATGCTCCCAAAGAGTTGGTATTGGACGATATCATGATTGATTTGAAGAAATAACTGTTCTATTCACGAGAGGTATACAGAAATCCTGATCCGAGAGCGGAAAGGGTTCATGTATGCCTCCTTTTTATTGTTCCTTCTAATCCAGTTCGTGAATATGGATATATACATGAATCCCTTCAAAAGTCAAAAATAAATTATTTTCTTCTGGTAAAAAATCAACGGATGATGTATCATTGTCTTCAGATATTCATTATTCTTATTTGGTTAATCGGAATTAGGAGGAATAGATATGATTGGATATGTGTTTTTAAATCTTGCCATAATGCTCGTTCTTTTAGGCGTTTTATTTTACATGAATAAGAAACATATTTCTTTTACAAAAAGGGTCTTTACTGGACTTGGTTTTGGGATTGTATTCGGACTTCTTTTGCAGTATTTCTATGAACCTCAGTCAGAAGCGATCATTAAATCGGTCGATTGGTTTAACATTGTAGGTTCCGGCTATGTCAAGTTCCTGCAAATGATCGTCATGCCGCTTGTCTTCATTTCGATCTTATCAGCATTTACAAGATTGAAACTAACTAGTAATATCGGAAAAATCAGTGTCCTGATCATCGGAATCCTGCTTGGAACGACTGCGATTGCAGCAGCCGTGGGGATCACCTCTGCAACTGTATTCAATTTGGAAGCCGTTCAAATTGAGCAGGGGAAAGCAGAGTTAAGCCGTGGTGATCAAATATCGGAAACATACGGTACGATTCAGGATAAAACGATGCCGCAGCAAATCCTTGAATTGATTCCGTCTAATCCGTTCCTTGATTTAACGGGAGCACGTCCGACTTCAACCATTTCCGTAGTAATTTTTGCTGCATTTCTTGGAATTGCCTATTTAGGAGTCAAAAGGAAGCAGCCTGATCAAGCTGAATTTTTTGCTAAAATTGTAGATACATTGCACAGCATCATCATGCGCGTAGTCACATTGATCCTGCGTTTAACACCATACGGGATCTTGGCGATCATGACGAAGACGGTAGCTACGAGTGATCTGGATGCCATCCTGAAGTTGGGGAAATTCGTGGGGGCCTCTTATGTCGCCCTGATTGTCATGTTCCTCATTCATTTGTTATTGCTGACGCTTGCAGGATTGAATCCAATGGTATACTTGAGAAAAGCTTTCCCGGTATTATCGTTTGCCTTCACGTCAAGAACAAGTGCAGGAGCACTCCCATTGAACATCCAAACACAAAAACAACTAGGGGTTTCCGAAGGAATTGCCAACTTTGCCGGATCCTTCGGCTTATCGATCGGTCAAAATGGCTGTGCCGGCATCTATCCGGCCATGTTAGCGGTCATGATCGCTCCAACGGTGGGAATCGACCCACTAACGCCTTCCTTTATAGCCATGTTGATTGCCATCGTGGCCATTAGCTCTTTCGGGGTTGCAGGTGTAGGCGGAGGAGCAACCTTCGCTGCCATTCTAGTATTATCTGCAATGAACTTGCCAATCGCCTTGGCTGGACTTTTGATTTCCGTCGAGCCATTGATCGATATGGGAAGAACGGCTGTGAATGTCAGCGGAAGCATGACTTCCGGTATTCTGACTAGTAAAATAACAGACGACCTGGATAAGGAACAGTTCAGCGAAGAATCATCTTTGAAAATAGAAGCTGAAATGTAAAAGAAAAAAGCATCGGACTGCCTGTCATAGGAAGTCTGGTGCTTTTTTTGTATAGGCTAATGAACCTGTATAAAAATCACTTCAACTGCTTTTGGTTTTCCTGATCGTATATCCACAATAAAGAAGGATACCCAGCATCGTTATCAAACTGCTCAGTATCAAATTAACGTTCCCTTGGTAATGGGTCTGTTTCAATAAAACTTCAGGTGCATAAAGGAGTATCGGAATGATGATGGAAACCCAGGATTTGCTCCATAAGGATATGAGGATGAATATTGAAATGGCTAGTATAACAGCAATAATATTTCCTGTGTTATCAAGTTTTATAAAAGTTGTACTATAAATGCCACTAAAAATAATTAAACCTGCAAATAACGCAATCGAGATTATGCCTAGTCCATATAGGAGTACACCTTGCTTTACCTTGGATAATTTATGACTAGCCATATACCTAAAACACATCATATAAATGAATACCGAAAGTATGCCAGCAAAAGGATAACCAATGATTTCCCACAATGAAAATTCAATACCACCATTTATAGCTTTTGCAATAATCCAATAGGAAAATGCCCCGATTAAAATCATCACTATATATTTCAGCCATCCCATAAAATCAACAGACATTTCATCAGAAAGTTGCTCCATATATTCTTTTGGACTTCTGCCTACGATATGTTCCACGCTTTTTTTATTCCTTTCAGCTTCAAGAAGATGGACCTCTAACTCTTCGATGATATCCTCGATTTCAGCCGTTTTCTTTCCACTTGAAAAAAGGTATAATCTGAGGTTTTCTAAAAAGTTTTGACTTTCCTTGGATAACGCTTTGTTAACATCAAGCACCTTTACATTCCCCCTTTGTTTTTCACTATTTTATTTACATTTGAACTTAGCTTATTCCAGCGGTCAATGAAGACTTCCAGTTCGCTTTCGCCTTTTTCAGATAAAGAGTAATACTTCCGACTAGGACCTGCTGTAGATTTCTTTAAAGTCGTAATTACTAGTTTTTCCTTCTGCATGCGTATTAATAATGGATAAATGGTACCTTCACTTAAAGAATCAAATCCATATCCCCCAAGCTTTTCGGCTAATTCATACCCGTAAACCTCCCCCTCTTTAATGATTGCTAACAGACAACCTTCCAATATCCCTTTAAGCATTTGAGTTGATGTCATGGATATTAAATCACCTCCCCCTTTGTCTTGTATAACAAGGTATTAGTTTAAAAAATATTACTTAAAAAAGGAAGATATACTTTATTTTACATTTAACTACCTTGTATTGCAAGTGTTTAATCCCATATTATTCCTTTAGTGGGATTTCTTCTTTTTTTCGGCTATGTTAAAATTTTTGGCGATTTATTAGAGCCACTTATTTTTTAATGTCATTAAACTACCGGATACATTTTATTTAATAAGTAAATGCAAGGTATTTTCTTGTTTCTTATATCTTCCCTTTATTTCACCAACACCATCAATTGTAAGCGAATCAATATTTTCAATGGGTTTATTCTCTAAAATCAGATGTAATCTATTTATGCTTTGAATTCCATTTCCAAAATAGGCAATAACGGGTTGTTGAATATGATAAGCTTCATTGTTGATTCTTACTTCTAAAAAGCTCTTATGTAAAAGTCTATCTTCTAAGGGGATGATATTCATCGGATCATAGGTTTTGGCAGTTATTTCCCCTTCAATATATAGATGAATTCCTGCTTGTTGATAAAATTCTTCAAATTCATTTTTTCTCTTTTCTAAAGCAAAATTAACTGCTTTCTCTGTTTCAGAACTTATTTTCACACCTGCTATCGGATATTTTATATAGTCACCGGAATGCTTTTTAACTAGGTCATATACTGTTTCTTCTATACCAAAAAAACTTTCCATCCATCCTGGTGAAAGCTCCTCCAGCAATAAACACATAAACAAACCGGAACTATAACAACTCCTTCTTATACTAGAAGTAGATTCATATTTGTTTAGTAGCTGTTGTCCATACTTTTTTAAAACTGAATGGTAATCATCTGGGCTTTTTTCCGAATAAGCCTTTAATTCCACATACCACGCAGGTCCCTCAACGGTTTCAATTAATTTTTCATATGTTAAATACTCTTTAATCTTGGCTGTTCTTTTTTCTCTTAAGGCTATGAAAT
This sequence comes from Peribacillus sp. P4_B1, assembly GCF_056402395.1. Taxonomy (NCBI): domain Bacteria; kingdom Bacillati; phylum Bacillota; class Bacilli; order Caryophanales; family Bacillaceae; genus Peribacillus; species Peribacillus sp. P4_B1. The sequence continues at coordinate 12,059 of NZ_JBFUHM010000025.1, read as the reverse complement.
TATGAAGATATTGTTTCTTCTTAATAATGTTGTTTTCCAACAACGCACTATAAAGATTTGTTCTTTCCTGATTTCGTAATTCCACATTATCTTTTGACAACGGATATGTGATTCCCATCATTTCATCAGGAAACCGTTTTTCACCTTTTATATGTTGATAGCCGTGAAATAATTCGTGAACAAGTATTGAATACAAACCTTCATATTCCTCATACGATTCCATATTAACGATTGCAGTGGGATATTCTTCATACAGAATGATTGTGTCTCCAGTAAACTGCACATCCCAACTTAAAATATGATATGTAGATTGTTGATTGTTACTAAATTTAGGATGATTGAATAGATAAACATTTTTCTTATCATATAATGCATATGCAACAAGTTCAAAACCCGGCCAATAATTTTCCAATTTCGCTTTAAACAAGTCTTCAGCAATTCGATTAAGATAATGAGTCATTCTGTTCCTCCCCTAATTTAAATGTCCACCATTTCAATTCTCTTTATACACTTTAACATAAATATCCAAATCCAACCTTCATCTTTCTTGTCTACTTGATCAACCTTCATTATTTCAATACTCTTGTTGTTTTTTAAATGAACTTCACATAAAATGCCACTGTAAAATATCAGCTCATGGGGGCGAATATCTTACAGTGGCATTTTCCTTCTTTTATGGCCTGTAATCACTTTTTCATTTGCCTCGCTGCGTAATGATTGGTCTGAAAAGCCGATAACGATTGGAACATATACTGGACAGCTGCATATACCCCACATGCAAGAAGTATTCCTGCGAGTGCATCCAATACAGCATGCTGTTTCGTGAATAGCGTGGAAAGGATAATCAGTGTTCCCAATGTAGTGACACTGATGTACTCCCATTTATGCTGCTCTTTCCGCTTATGAACGACGATCATCATGATGAATGTAGTCAATACATGAATGCTGGGAAGACAGTTAACAGGTTGATCATGACTATAAACAATTCGCATTAAATGGGCAAAGATATCGTTCCCCACCACTTCTGGACGCGGGACTGTCGATTGCCACAGGCAATATACAAGAAAACAGATAAGTTTCCCTGATACCAAACTGCCTAATGCCACAAAATAATGCTTTCGGTCAACGAAACAGTAGTAAATCAGCAATCCATAAATATACGGGTACCAAAGTAAATAAGGAACGACAAATTCTTTAATAAAGGGAATCTCCCCATCTATTATAGTCGTAACATCGACAGCGTGACCTGTGGATTGATTGATTACCGAGTAGATGGAACTTGTAATAACTAAAAGTAATAAATAACATAATGGGTGAACGGATAAGATAGAATTGTTTTTCATGCTCGCTCCAGCTTTCAATATATTGGTTATTTTCCAAAGATTATTATACAACATTTTTCACTAGATTAACTCTTTAATTGCTTAAGTTAATGATTCCCATGAACTAGTAAAATGGATATCTCTTACTTTTCACCAGACCCAAAATACATAACGAAAGCCATGGTATGTTACCACGGCTTGGAACTTAAAACGAATATGCGAGAAGGTAAAGGTGAGAACACTGCTTTCTCTAGATTTTGTTATGGCGTCTTTTCCATATATACGTTAAGGTAATGAAAATGTAGATGCAAAGTGTCATGATCGTTACGATTATGGATGTCGTGAAAATGATTCCGATCAGGATCGTTATTAAAGCGATGATCGCAGCCCATGTCGTATACGGGAACCATTTAACCGAATAGGCACTGGTTTTTCCGGACTGTTGTTTACGTGATTTCAAATGGGCGAATGCAATGATCAACCAGATGAATAATACGGTATATCCCAGCGATCCCATTAGGAAATCGAAGGTCTTGCTTCCAGCAAATAAGGAAATCAGTACACCGCTGTATAAAGCCGACGTACACATTAATATTGCGAAAACAGGAACTTTTTTCTTGGATAACCGTGAAAAGATTTTCGGAATGCGACCGTCCACCGCTTGTGTATATAGAACGCGGGATGAACCATACAATCCAGAGTTCATCGATGAAATGATCGCCAGCAGAACGACGGCGTTCATAATATGGTCTGCACCTGGAATCCCGATCATTTGAAAGACCATCACAAACGGACTTTCCGGCACACCATTTACTTCATTCCAAGGGATTAAGCTAACGATGATGAAAAATGGAATGATATAGAAGGAAATGATCCTTACCAATGTACTGCGAACGGCTTTTGGAACCACTTTTTCAGGATCTTTCGTTTCAGCCAATGTGACCCCGATAATTTCCGTTCCGCCATATGAATAGATTACCACCAGCATCGCGGTTATTAAACCTTTTGATCCATTTGGAAAGAAACCGCCATGCTCAGTCAAGTTAGAGAAACCGACGGCTGTATGATCACCAAAAGTCACAAGCAATAACAATAATCCAGCCATGATGAACACAATGATGACGGTAATTTTAATTAAAGCAAGCCAGTACTCCGTTTCAGCAAAAACCTTTACCGACAGCAAATTAACCGCAGTAACTAAAACCGAAACAGCTAATGCCAGTATCCAGATTGGATATCCAGGCAGCCAATATTGAAGGAAAATCGCCGCAACCACTGATTCGGCCGCGATATTCAATACCCACATTTTCCAATAGATCCAATCCAGGAAATAGGCAGGATACTTTCCTAAAATCGATTGGACCAAATCCCTGAATGTACGTGCACCGCTATTGCGGACCGCCATTTCAGCTAAACCTTGCATGATGAATAAAAGGATGATGCCTCCTATCAAGTACGCAATGATTACGGAAGGTCCTGCCATATCAATGGCTGAACTGCTTCCTTTAAATAAACCTGCCCCGATGGCACCGCCTAATGCCATCATCGTAATATGCCTTGAAGTCATTGTCCTCTGTAAATTCCGTTTGTCCGTCTCCATATCCTTACCTCCCAAAAATCAAAAAAGCATATCGTCTCTTCCTTCATAATCAAATGAAGAAAGAGACGATATGCCTTAAGCTTACCGCGGTACCACTCTTATTGGTTCTTTTTTAGAACCCTGCTTTAAAAACCTTGTAACGAAGGTCAATCGTTAAAACAAAAGAATAGAATAATTCCTATCTTTCACTTTACCACTCCCAGGCAAGTTCAAAGTATCATTGGACTGCGTTGCACCAACCCGCAGCTCTCTTTACCGAATAATGTGCTTTTACTACTCCTGATCATTGCGTTTCAAAAATTAAATTATATCTGAATATTTTTAATAATATCCCATACTATACGGACTCGAAGTAAATTTGTCAATAATTTTCTTAGGATAATATATTCAAAGGAACAAATCATATGAAATCGTGATGGGCCAGCTATATGAAATCAGTAAAATACTATTTAGAATAAAGGATGATTGGTTATCACTGAAACCTTTTTAGATTTTGTTTGCCCAAAGGATAGCATAAAAGAAGCCTACCAACCTTCTGGGGAAAACGGGATATTATTGATTTGCTCATTTGATCACACTTTTACATATTTGCTAATTTAGTATTCTGCCTTGTAGTTTTTAGGCGTTGAGACGTAACACGTTAGCAGATTTACAGACAATTCCCCTAGAAACTTGAGCATTTCCACCTAAATAATAGGTAATATATCTGCAGTTGGATTGTCTCCTAACGTAGTGTTATCCCAATGTTACTCACTTCTCATTTCTTTTTCTGAACCTTCTAAAGTTCTAACAAATCATCGATTAATCCTTAGGTTTCCCAAAAAGGGTATTTTTCAAAAAATAAGCAGGCAATATATAATTATATTGTCTAAGACTGTAGGCAAAAGAGATTTTAATTTTATAACAAAGTTGATTGGAGCGGGTGTGCGAGACTCCTGCGGGAAAAGCGTGTCTAAGGGAGACTCCGCAGGCGCAATCCGAGGGCGGACTGCCCGCGGAAAGCGAGTGCCCTACGTTCTAATCAACGTTCAAATTATACAAGCCATAAAAAAACTGTAGACAATATATAATTATATTGTCTACTTCCATATAATAGAGTTAAAAGTGAAAGAGGGTTATTAAAGATGATTGGTCATGAACCTAAAGAGTTATTAACAACTCTTCTAAATGATTATAAAATGCCTGCAGCATCATTAAGTAAAATTACCGGAATATCTGAACAAGTCATTTTAGATTTTGCGAACGGTCGAAATATTCAATCTTCTATAACTCAAACAGAAATGATGGACTTAATAGATTTGGTGGGCCTTTTAGTCATAGGTGTACATTCAACCGATGCAGATGAAAGGGTCTCCGCTATAACTCAAGCACTGAACAATGAATTTGGTATACCAGCAGAGACGATCTCCTTATTCTCTAATCTTGAATGTGAAGATATCGAAAAATTCATGAAAGAAAAAGATTCTCTTTCAATCGAGAAAAGGTACAAACTTGCAGTAACAGTCCTTTTTTTGCATTATATATTTAAATGATTTGTTTATAGCATTATCCGAAAAGAGGATATACCGTCGAATAAACTGTACCCTTAGAGTAGAATGGCTAAAGAAAGAGGAGAACGGAAAAATGGCTAAAAAGCTCTTTACAACACCCCTGACCAAGAATTTGATAAACTTCTAAAATACTTATATTAGAACAGAATTTTCTCCAGAATGCAGGTTCCAATAGGATGCAATGGTTGTATTCTGCAACTTTGCCAAGAAGGTTCCGTGCCTATACTAAGGAAAAGTGATTTTTTTCCCCACTATCAGGTCTGTCCATCGGCTCGGAACCAGCCGATGGATGCTCTGCCCTATAAAAAAGGGTTATTCCTTTTCATCTTTATACCAGAAATTCTCACTAACAGAGAAAGAAGTTTTGATATTTCGAACGGTATGCCACCAATTTTTAGGTGTGTACATTAATTCTCCAGAAAACTGGTCCACAATGTAGGGCTTGGTATATTTGAAAGTTGAATCCTCCTTTAAATCCGAATCGAATAAATCATGCTTCAAATCTTTCACATACTCAGTATCATCAGGACTGAAGAAAATCCACTTTTTTTGGCCAAATACTACTGCATTCCAATTATGTGATTTCTCAAAATCCTGGTGTATTGGGGTTCCTGTTCCAACCGAACCAAGGAAAATCCATTTTAATTTCTTGTTGTTTTTTGTCTTGATTGTATTATGGTTGAATAGAGATGGACTTTCAAAATAACTCTCTAAATCCTCATTGCCCATTATCGAAAAAGGCCAGTCACAATACAATTTTTCGGGGTTATCATTTAAAATACCAATGAATTTACCAAGTTTTGATTTGTAAAATTTTTTTTCTTGATCGTATCCTGATTTCCTAATGATTATTTCCCTTTCTCCGTAATTAGACTGTAGATAGTCTGTATCCCAATCCCTAGAAGGCCATGCATCTACTAATCCAGTTATTATCAGTGGCTTTTTACCCGCATAATTTTCTTCAAAGTCCATTAGTGATAATTCTTTATAGTGTATCTTTTCTATCAATTCGCTCATCCTTTCAGAGTACGGGATACAATGTTAGATTTTCAAAATGAATATGAGGTGAACCTTGGGTGACGCTAAGGTTATTTTCACCATTTTTATTACAGCCGAAAACCGGATTAAAAAAAAGCAATTCATTGCTAAGGGACTTTATAGCTTTAGCTGAATCAAGTTTGTTTCCTTTAATATCAAATCTTCTAAGTATTTTATTGGTTAATTTCCCATTTTTAATGACCAAACCATATGCTGGCCGGATTACAAAATTCAAACCAAGTGATCCCCCACCCCAGGCACCTCTGCAATAGATCCCATTGTCAATTCCTGAAATTATCTCCTGTACTTCCATATTGCCAGAATCCAAATAGGTTGTTGACATTCTTGGCATCGAAAGTGAAGATGAGTCAACGCTTCTTGCATTACAGGAAGATTGTAAGCCTAGGAGCTTACAGGTTTTTGCATTATGCATCAAACCTACGTTTACCCCGTCCTTTATTAGGTTCGTCCTAAATGCTTCATTCTGTTCCGCATCCAATAAATAACTGCCATTTTGACCAGGAATGGTCGGATCATCGAATACGTTAATTTTGCAATCTGACCATTTGTATCCCATCGTTATGCCATTTGGCTTTAAATACTCTAGATAATTATCTGCTTCTAACGTATGGCCAAAACATTCGTGTACATAATGGGATCCAGTCCATGGCTCAAGCACAATTTGTGTTTCAATCTTGCGTTCAAGTTGCTGACCATATAAAGCTGCTTCTATTTCCGCTAAAATCACTTCAAAATGATCGATTAATTCAATACATGGTGACTTATTAGTTCTTGTTTGCCATATTACTGGAATAATAGATGCTGAAGTCTCTATTAAAATCATTATAAAGATGGAATACTTTAATTCATAACTGCTCAAACCGATACGAAGTTTAAAAGACTTCCAATGCCTTAAGTGATCATAGCCATCCCGTTCAATGAATGTTAAACATTGATTTAATTCTTCTTGAAGAAACTTATTCTTTTCATTCTCGCACTCTGGTGAAACAACCCCTTCAACAGCTGAATCATATGATATTAAATATTCATTGTTCATGGTTTCGCATCAGCTCGACTAATTATTAATTGAGAAGGATCGTTATGGATCTTTCCGTCAAAATCCGGTAATTCCATTCCAAGTTTTGATGCGAATACTTCACCCAATTTATAACCCTCTATTCTCATAGGCAATAATTCGATGCAATCTTTTGATAAATCATATCCTTTTTGATACAGCTCCAAGCGAAGGCAACAAATTAAACGTAATATTAAACCATGTGCCTCGATGGTATCCACTATATTTCCAGTTTTACTAAACCAATTTAGAGCCTCTTCATAATGACTATCCTTGAAAAAGTGAATGCCTAAAACATAGGCAGCCCAATATGAATCATCACCTGTTTTAATTGCTTTTTGATAGCAATTCATAGCACGTTCAATTTCACCAGATTGGGTATAGAGAATGGATTTCAATTTCCATCCTATTGCGCCTAATGGTTTCAGTTCAAAGGTTAAATCATCTATTTCAGCTATACTCAACTTTTTATTAGATGAAATTTTCTCCATCGTTACCTTCGGGGAAATCTTACCTTCCTTGGAATATACAATTTCCCTCCCCATTTGCCCGGCTATATATTCCCCTAACCACCTGAAACTTTCAGGTAGAAAACCACTTTTAATTGAATAGGTCATTGTTTTCACTTGATTAATGATGCCTAGACTCCCCAATACATGTAAGGTTTCGTCTATATCGTTGGATAAATCATTAGTCTTGGGATCATAAAAATAATCCAAATCAATATCTACAATAACCTGTTCATTAATTATGAAATCTCCCAGATAATCAATACTTGTGACATGTAACTCAATATTATTTAATTGTACAGAAGCAGAATTTTTCCCGTTTCTAAAGCTTGATATGAATTCTTTTCCATGATTCGGTATAAGGGACAAAAGGCCCCAAAGCAATTCACTAAAACCCTTTTCTCCTAACATATGAGGGTATACCCATATAATTTTCCGAAAAAGACCCTCTTGTATTGCGGCGTACAAAAAGTCATCAATCCCATAACAATATCTTCCATCTTCCCTGCAAGGTATATCTTTTTTCAATTCATCAATACAAAGACCCTCTTTAATGAACTGACTAATTCTTTTCATTTTTGAATTTTCTATCAACTTTAAATCTAAGTGCTGATCAAAATAGACCAAGGTGCAATTTCTAGGAATTTCATTGACCCAATATGAAAATACTTCACTATGTTCCTCATATACATATATTTTATCCATCATTCTTGATTAATCCTAAGTTCAGAATCCAATCTATCTGGTCTTGATTGAACTTTTGTTGGCGGCTTATTTTCCTTGAGCTTCCTATTTCCACCATTTCTAATATACTTGGGTGAATGGGACCCCTAACTAAATTTTTTTCGGTCGCTGCATATAGCCATATGACCATTTCGGAATCACCAGCTACTTTTTTTCCACTTAGTGCCTCGGATATTTCTTTAGAGTATGTTTGGTACGCGTAGTAAATATGACCATTATTTTTAACCAGGTCGCTATCTATTCTGAAAAATGGGTGTTTATTGACTGTTAGTATAGATAAAATGGCATTTAAAAATTCGTGTTTTAATAATAAATGATTATTTTCAGCCGCAAGGATAAACTCCTCGTTTTCAGACAAATAATTATAAAACGCTTCCTCGATACATGTCCCTTCCCCAGCATAGGGCAATTCCATGTAACCCTCGAAATGTTTGGACGCCAGGAACTTATGCATAAGCAGCGTTATATCGGTTTTACGGAATTCCAAAGCCTGAAAAACACCGGGAAAAGAAGTTCTTAAACCACCATTATGTTCAATGTTTCCACTCATTAAATTTCTTACAATCGTTGAAGCCGTTGCTGCAAGCTCTTCTTTATCTATTGTTTTTATGTGATTCAAATTATCAGCTGATAAATTCAATTCATTCAATTCATCATTTAAAAAGTTGTTTCTATATTGGTAATCATATAATAAATTGTAAAGTAACTCGTCCAGTGAATAATTCTTTGGCTTTAAATCATTTGCCATTTTTCAACTGCCTCCTTCATTCTTTGATAATTTTTCTGTGACTTCGGAATTAATATTCCTTCATCTGTATATTTAGGGTCTTCATATGTAATGGCTTTTAAATTAGGGCATAAAGGAAGCAAGTAATCTAAAAGCTGGATTTGTTCATCCATTAAAACTCCATGATGCAGATCTCTGAATTTCCCTTTAATGATTTGACAGCCTGAAAGGTGCAATTCAAAACAGTTTTCAAAAGGCAATTTTTCTAAACCATTGAACATCTTTTCATTTGTATTTCCTAACAACCATTGATAACTGAGAATATGACCAATATCTATAGTGATCGGGGAGTTTGTCTCCTCGACCAATGTTCTGAAATAATCAAATCCATTTATTTCCCCAATAAAGAAGTTAGTACCTTCAGTGAATCCAGGAAACTCAACTGAAACTGGAACAGCCAGTTCAGATTGGTATTCGTTGATGTTCTTTATACAAGCTTCCAATCCTGTTGGTGTCATATATGGCGGCAAAGGGAAAGGGACGGTTTTTCCTTTTATTGACCACAGGCCAAGATCTTCTACGATCCATCTTATGTCATATCTTTCTATAATCTTATTTGTGAATTCTATGATTTCCGATTTTTTGTAATATTCGGTAGCCCCCATATTTAAAATCGTTTGATGGAATGCTCTTGCCTTAAGATGTGGATTGGCTTCGAATAATCTATCATAAGCATCAAAGTAATCCTCGGCTTTTAACACACTTCTATTTTTCGGTTGAAAGGCAAAGAAAATATAGTTAAACTCGTCTTTATAATTTTGAAAAAAGCCTTTCATCTTAAGCGTGATGTCGTCATGGTCCCCTTTGCTTGAAAAACCTATATCTTCCCCCCAAGGTAAATCCATGCCTAAACCAAGTCCAAGTTTTTCCTTTACGTCTGGAAATTTTATCTTCTGATAGACTGTGCTCATTAGTCTTTCCTCCCCATAGGTTTTATTAGTTAAGGTTAATCACACCTTTTTCGACAAAATACTCTAGGTACTTTTTATCGTCTGCCTTGCTCATTATTAATGAGTTTCCGAATACTTCTAAGGATTCTGGGACCAAGAAGATTCTTTGCCAAACAAAATCCATGATATACGTTTTATCTAACTTAATGATTTTAGTCCAAGGGTTTATCAATAAGGTATTTGAAGTGATATCCTGTCCTTCCTGTTTGTATTTATCAGGAGGCAGCTCATCATTCTTTTGGGGGTTGATCTTTTTATGCAGCTGCAGGAATCTATTCAGCTTTTCTTCAAATGTTATTCCGTCAGAGTATTGAAATGTAGCGCCCATTCTACCCATCCCATAATTGAGTAATTTGTTCCCTCTTAGATTCTTGCTTGATTGAATATGGATATCTGGATTATTTGTATCCTCATAAATATAAGTGCCGGGTTCCAGAACGAGCATTTGCATGRCGTCGATGCCAATTTTATCTTGATTTTTAAGTAAAAATTCCTCAGAACATTCAATTTCATCCTCGGTTTCACCAGGTAAACCACCAATTATAGACATCCGCAGCGTAATGTTAGCTTTATGTAAATTATCTATTATCTGCTGATAATTACTAGATTGCACTCCTTTATCCAAGGAGTCTAAAATCCTTTGAGAATTGGTTTCATAGCCAACAGACATTAAAATGCAACCTAAATCACTTAGTTCAGAACAAAAACCAGCGTCTAACAACACATCCTCAAGACGGTTCCGTGTACTGAATTTAATTTCATAACCTCTAGATTTAAGTATTTTGACTGCATTGACGACAAGCCGCAAATTAGTATTCTCATCTATGAAATTAATTCTATTAATCCCATAATTGTTAATGATATCCTCGCACTCGTTTGCTACCTGCCTTGCCGTTTTCTGCTGATAACTTTTTTCTTTTCTTGATCTATTACCATATGAACAAAAAGTGCATCGTCCCCAGTAACACCCCACACATGTAATCAAAGACATATGCACTTCTTCATCTAGATAGTTTTTGTACGGTAAATCAGAAAAATCAGGTGGTAAGGCATCTGTGATCCTATATGCAGACTTGGAAGGGACATTTTCAACATTTTTTTCATTAAGCCAAACAATATCCGGCACCTCCACGATTTGGCAATCGTTTTTCAAATACCTGTTTAACATGAATATTGTTTCTTCGCCAGCTGAAATTCCTAATGAATCCACAAATTGATTCAATCCATTTAGGCTTAAGAAAGATGATTGACGAATCATGATTTGTTGCCCGCCCAAAATAATGTGGGTATTGGGGGAAAGTTCTCTAATCCACTTGCATATTAAAAGGGAAGGTAATATTTGGCTATAGTAAGCAATAGAAAGCGCGAAGATTTTTGGTTTATCGTTTAGAATTTTCTCTTTGATATTTTCGTATAAGGTCTTTGTTGCTATATCACTTTTTTTCCAGCTAAAATCCCTTACCGATTCAAGGATTTCTTCCAATGAGGTAATTTCCAGTTTTAAAAACGAATTGACTAGCAGTAACTCTATGCCTTGTCTCACCAACCGAACATCATACTTCAATGAATCAGAAGATCTTTTCTCAATGAATACATTATTGTAAAGTTGCTTTTGTTCTTTTAATAAGTATTTAGCCATTTCGACTTTATATACCCATTTTAAGTCTTTACTTCCATTTTCATTGATGCTCACATATTCATTTAAACAATCTTTACTAAAGAGGGTATGGCATAATTCAATATTTAAATCAATTTGGCTTACACTCATTCCTTTACTTCTCAAAAAACTAGTAATCATGGGTAAACTTAAATACGGAAAGAGCCTGGCTTCAGTTAGAGGAGGAAAAACTATCATGGCATCTGAATTTTTCATCTGAAAAAATTCTCCTTTTATTTATCCAAAGAGAGTGCTAGTTTTATAAAAGCTAACACTCTCTTTGGATCACCTTATGGATTTAGGATCTAACTTATTTTTCTGCGCCCGTCACTGTACTGAAACGGAACGCATGAAATGCACTCCCCACTTCCAGTTCTTTAGCTTCGATTACTTCCAGGTTTTCCACTAACTTTTCCGCTTCTGTTTTTTCCACTTGCTTTGTCATATGTTCACCTCCTTAACATGTATGATGGAATGCTGTAACTCCCAGGCTCCCATCTATTTTTCTGTGTCCAACGTATTGAAACGGAACGCATGAAATGCACTCCCCACTTCCAGTTCTTTAGCTTCGATTACTTCCAGGTTTTCCACTAGCTTTTCTGCTTCTGTTTTTTCCACTTGCTTTGTCATATGTTTCACCTCCTTAACATGTATGATCGATGGCCTGTAACTCCCAGGCTCYCATCTATTTTTCTGTGTCYAACGTATTGAAACGGAACGCATGAAATGCACTCCCCACTTCCAATTCTTTAGCTTCGATTACTTCCAGGTTTTCCACTAACTTTTCCGCTTCTGTTTTTTCCACTTGCTTTGTCATATGTTTCACC